>JAPPPA010000154.1 GCA_028817755.1 Gammaproteobacteria bacterium
GTTTTAAACGGTGCGGATAGCGCTTGAAAGCGGAAAATGCCTTTGAAAAAACGCGAGTTAATAATGCGACTAAGTACTTTGCCCAGAATGGCGACCTTACGGCTAACGGTGAAGTCCATAGCTGCGGTGGCGGTGACTTTCAATGGTTTGCCATGTAGGCGGCCGCTACTTAATAGGAAGTTACGGGCCACTTGGGCTGCGCTGTCTTTAGGTGGGGTGGCTTGCCACACGCGGTCCCAGTTGCGGATGATGTTGGTGAGTCGCTTTAGCTCGCCGTAGTTCGCAAACTGCGTTGGAATTTGTTTGCGCGTGTTGGGCTGATTGGCAAGGTAGTGGAAAGGCAGGGCGTCGGTAGAAAAGCCGGCATAACCTTCTTGCATGCCTTTTTCGACCAGCGCTTCCATTTGTTTGAGTTCGTCTTCGCTTGGGTCGCGCGATAGCGATTCTTCTAACCCCATCACTTCGATGCGTAGCATGGAATGCGGAATCATGGACACAACATTAGGGCCAAGGTTGAGCTGGTCAAAGTGGTCTAGGTAGTCGCCGCTGTCGTTCCAAGTGGTGACATCGCCGACTTTGCGTAAAACGTTTTTGGGAATGTTTTCTACGCGAGCAAAGCAATCGCTAATGGGGTCGGTGCCGTTCTCGCGCTGGTTGCCGTAGGCGATGCCTAACGAGCAGTTGCTCATGACGACCGTCGTAGAGCCATGACGCACAACTTCGCCTAAGCCCGGCGCGAGTTCTACTTCCAAATCCAAATGGGTGTGAATATCGAGTAGGCCGGGTGTGACCCATTTTCCTTGGCAGTCGATGACTTGGTCGGCGTCCACTTGTAGGTTTGCGCCTATCTGCGTAATGCGTTGGTCTTCAATCAGTACATCTGCCACGCTGCCAGCATTGTTTTCGCCGGTAAATACATGGCCGCCTTTTAGCAAAATAGAGGTCATTACGCTGTCTCCTTATCGTTATGACGTAAACGATATGCAGTTGCGGCTAATCCGGCAAGGCTAGCGACTAGGGCTGCGACCAGCAGTGTGGTGTTTTTTCCGCCGCCAACCGCGGGGTCGAAGCGGTAGAACGTCATCACATACAGGTTGCCAACACAGAAGGCCCAGCAGGCGCACAGGCCCGCAAGCCGTGTTTGGCTAAGTGGCTTCCAAATCAGCGCCAGCATGACTGTGGCGGCAAGGTAGTCGTCGATGGCGAGCAGAATCGGTTTGTCGCGAGTCATTAAGACAAAGCTCTCACCAAGATAAATGGCGACAACAAAGATGCCGCTATAGGCTCGGAGTACATTCATTCTGAGAGCATTCATTTTTGCCAGCCCTCTGGTTTTGAAATGTCACGTTTGGCGAACGGCGCCACCAGTTGGCCGGAAACCGTTTTCGGGTATTCGGGGTTTAGCAAACCAATGGTTTCCACTTCGCGATTTTTAGGATGGAAGAAGGTGCCGAACACCATGTCCCAGACGATGAGGTTGTTGCCGAAGTTGCGGTCTGATTCTTCAATTTTTTGCGAGTGGTGCCAGCGGTGTAATTCGGTGAGTGAGAAAACGTAATTCAGCACACCACCTTTGATGTGAATATTGCTGTGCTGAGTGAGGCCATGAATACCATTAAAGGTGAAGTACATCGCGATCACTTCCACAGGTGTGCCCAGCAGTACGAAAGGCGCGACTTCTGGAATTTGGAAGATCAGCTTTTCTAGTGGGTGAAAGCGGTTGGCATTTAAGAAGTACAAACGATTCGGGCTGTGATGCACAGCGTGCAAACGCCAAAGCCAGTCAGTTTTATGGGCGGCAAAGTGCACCCAATAACGGCCGAACTCGGCGATTAACAACATCAGAAAGAGGTCGACCAGAAGCGGCCAGTCCTGCGGCCAAAGTTGTGTATCCAGTTGTGTGCCTAGCCATGCTGTGATTGCAGTCAGTGCGAAGATTTGCACCGGCGTCCAAAGGCGCGGAATAAAGGCGTTAAACACCATGTAAATAATGTCGGGTTTGAGGTCGCTATCGTTTTGATTCCACTGCGGGCGATAGGGCAGTAGGCGTTCCAATACTGGTATCGCTGCAAAACCAAAAATCAATACCGAAATTAATGCGGCGGTGGCGGGTTGTGTACCCCAATGCATTTGTAAGTAAGTACTTGCTAGTGCGCCCCCCATCAGTGTGGGGAAGACTAAATACGGCGCAGTTTTGAATATTGGGTTTTTAGCAGCCATGTTGTTGCTCGTTGAATATGTTTGCTAGTTGGGAGCGTGCAGGTTACTTACTGCGGGCATAAGAAAAATTAGCCGTAGACGCCCAATCATTGACCTTTTGTACCTGGGCCGTGCTGTTTCTGAAATTCGCTAGGTGTCTCGCCTCGCCATTTTTTGAACGCTCGGTGGAATACGCTGACATCGGTATAGCCAATACTATAGGCCACCTCTTTTACGCTTTTTCCGGCTTGTAAAAGTTGCTCTGCTAAGCGCATGCGGCAACTTTTATGTAGGTCACGAAAGTTGGTGCCCGCTTCTTGTAGGGTGCGTTGTAGTTGACGACGGCTGAGGTTCAGCCTAGCGGCGACCTGATCTAAAGAAAGCTCTTCGTTTTGAAGCTGCGCGGCGATTACACGTTGTATTTCGGCGAGAGGGTTATTCTTTTGGTGCTGGTGTAAATAACCATCCATCACCATCTGGTAGCTGCTGGTGACCTCGGCGTTGCTAGTGAGCAGTTCACGCTGGGCTTCAGCCTTGCTAATCACTACCGCAATTGTGGGGTGATCCCAGTGGACTGGGGCATTAAATGCGCGCTGCCATGGAGTGTCATCCTTTGGTTTGGGACGGCTGAGTAAAACGCGCTCTAGACGTAAGGGCGAGGGTAGTAGTTCTGAAACCATTCGCACGGCGACCAAAGCAGCGGCTTCAAGCCGAAATGGCGATAACGGTAGCGCACTGTCGTACTCAAAATTTAGCGTTAGCGCATCGTCACTTTCTTCAATGCTCAGCGGTAATATGTCGGCCACGAGTGCGGGGTAACGTTGCATTTGTTGCATCGCTTGTTCGATATTGGCTGCGCTTGATATGGCCGCCCCAATCGACTGAAAGTCAGCCAAGCGAGTATGGCTGGCGACCTTTATTGCTACTAGTTCACCCTCGGCCTTGTAGGCCATTTCCCATAAAATATCTGAGACTGACACAGGCACGCGGTTTAGCGGTTTGGCGAGTGTTGCCTCGTCCATACCAATAATATTAAGGAGCGATTCACGGCTGTGCCCATGCTCTTGCAGCAACAAAATTAGGCTGCGCAGCCACGAGCCGAGATTGCTGGGCGGATCAGCAGGGGCGGTCGATGGAATGGCTGGCATGGATGTCTGGCCTCAAAACTGCTAATTTACGCGGCCGTTTTCCCTATAACGACTCGCTTTTTTCTCTAGGACAACGTGTCTAATACTAACCTATCTACTATGCAGTCATTGGTGGCTGCGTATCAGGACGAACTACTCGGCGTGTCTTTGGCGGAAGCCAAAGCGGTAAAGTCGGTTGAGTTAGAAAATAATCGTCTAGAAATTAAATTGCAGCTAGGCCTTCCGACTGAGGGCGGCTACGGCGATCGCTTGGCGAATGGCTTGTACGACTGGTTGCAGGCCGAGCACGGTAATGTGGTTGAAGGCTTAACCGTCAATATTGATGTGAGCAGCAATATTCGTTCACATGCGGTTCAGGCGGGCTTAGTGCCGATTAGAGGTATTAAGAACATTATTGCGGTTGCCTCTGGTAAAGGTGGCGTGGGTAAATCGACCACGGCAGTGAACTTAGCGCTTGCGCTGCAAGCCGAAGGCGCCAAGGTCGGATTGTTAGATGCCGATATTTACGGCCCAAGCCAGCCACGCATGATGGGTATTTCTGGTCGCCCAGAGTTGGTGGATCAGAAAAAGATTCGCCCGAAAGAAGGTCACGGTGGTTTGAAAGTA
>JAPPPA010000236.1 GCA_028817755.1 Gammaproteobacteria bacterium
AGTTAAGGCCATGAAGACAATACTCAGCATTGATGGTGGCGGCATTAGAGGCCTCATTCCAGGGCTGATTCTTTCTCACATAGAAAATCAAACTAAGCGCCCCATAAGCGACTGCTTTGACTTAATCGCAGGAACATCAACCGGCGGCATTTTAGCTCTCGGATTAAGTAAAGATAACGGTAACGGCAAGCCCCAGTTCTCCGCCAAAGAACTCTGCAAAATATACGAAACTCGCGGGCATGAAATTTTTCCACGCTCTTTATGGAGGGGCGTTTCATCGGTAGGAGGACTAACGGACGAGAAATACTCTCACAAAGGCTTAGAAAGCGTATTAGAAGAATACTTCGGCAACCAAACCGTAAGTTCGTCGCTGACCAATGTTGTTATCACCAGCTACGACATAGAAAACCGAACGCCCCTATTTATCAAAAGCTGGCGAGAACAATTTGAGGACATAGAGATGCGTCACGCCGCGCGTGCCACCTCTGCAGCACCCACTTATTTTGAACCTGCGTTGGTAAATATTAACGGTAAAAATCACAGCCTTATTGACGGGGGAGTATTTATAAACTCGCCCGCTATGTCTGCCTACGCCGAAGCAAAAAGGGTTTTTCCAAACGAGAAAAAGTTTGCTCTGGTGTCATTAGGCACCGGCGAGTTAAATCGGCCTATTCCCATTGATGAAGCAAAGGCTTGGGGAAAAATAGGTTGGTTAGCACCACTAATAGGCTGCATATTCGACGGCGTATCCGACGCAACTGACTACCAACTTAATCAAATCCTAGGCAACCAATACTTCAGGTTTCAAGCGGAGCTCATAAACGCAAGTGATGACCTAGACGACGTGACCAACCGCAATATCAATGGGCTAAAGTCAGAAGCGAAAAAAGTTATTAGAACTCACAAAGACGAACTAATAAAAGTTTGCGACCTTTTATCCGACCAGTAACGTTATAACCGCCTAAAGAAAAGCCCCGCTTTGCGGGGCTTTGTTATTAGCTATGGAAGACTATTTAGCCTAGTAGCGAAGCGCCAATCGCCAAGATCGCGCCCCAAGATACTAGGTAAGTTGGCGTACGCAGCGCTGGTACACCTAGGGTGTAAACCACCGCATGGGCAATACGAGCAAAGAAGAACAGCTGCGCGGCGCCACCCACAAAGGCAGCATCAGCACCTAGCTGAATGGCAGCAATCAAAACTACGGCAAACGCCGGTAAAGTTTCCACCATATTCAAGTGAGCACGTTTAGCACGCTGCGCCCATAGTGGCGGCGTAGGCTCAACTGCCGGGTAGCCTTTTGGGTAGTTATGCAAAAACGTAGGAATGCCCCACTGCAATGCACGTGCTGCAATATATGGCACCCAAAGTAGTACGGTCAATAAACCTGAAAGTCCTAAATAAAGATATGCGTCTGACATGATTAGCTCCTATATATGCTGATTAGTAAACTCATCACCCTGTGATGTTCTGAGTTAGTCTCGTTCTCACGAGGCATGGGAGCATTGTGAATTTACGGCTGTTAGGATGCGCTGCAGGTCAACTTAAACACTGTGCAGATCGTATTTATGGACGTACTCGCCCCGGTTCTTAACCGTTTGCAGCTACAAACACATGTATTTCATACCGGCGAGCTCTGCTCTAACGCAGATTTTTCTGACGAGGCCGGCGTTGGCTATATTCACAGCATTGAGTCCGGCCAACTAGAGCTGCAGTCTGAAGACGGCAGCTGCCAAACCATCAGCGCGCCCGCCACCATCTTTTACTCTCGCCCTACCAGCCACCAACTGCGCCCCGCGCCCAATTGCGACATGCCCAGCCTTGTCTGCGGCTCAATTGACTTTGGTACCGCTGGCCACTCGGTCGTCTCTCTCGGCCTACCCAGCTTCGTACTCATTACTGAAGAAAATTGTGAGCTACTCGCCCCGCTGCAAGCCATTCTATTTAAAGAATCCGCAGCCGATTCTGCCGCAAAACAAAACGTGCTGGATCGCCTATGCGAAGTGCTAGTCATTCAAATGCTCAGACACCTAATGGCAGACAAGCAATTTGATGCCAGCCTGCTCGCCGCACTCGCCGATCCGCAACTCTCAGCACTACTCACAGACATTCACACCGCCCCAAGCAAAGGCTGGACACTAGACAGCATGGCCCAACAATGCGGCATGTCTCGCGCCCCATTCGCCAATCACTTTAAAACCGTAATGGGCATCCCGCCGGCCCAGTACCTTAGCCATTGGCGACTAGCACTCGTAAAGAACCTACTAAGTGACGGCTCCTCCATCTCCTCCGCCGCTTATGAAGTAGGTTACGAAAGCCCATCCGCAATGGCGCGGGCTTTTAAGAAGCTATTCGGGGAATCGCCGTCAGACTGGCTGGGCAAGGTCGATAACGCATAAAAGAATATCGCCAGCACCGGCAAAATAGTCAACATGTGGCCCGGCTTTACTTTTAAACCCAAAAGCCAAATTCAACGACTACGAAGTTGTAAACGCCTAAAGAAAAGCCCCGCAATGCGGGGCTTTTCTTTAGGCTTAGGAGCACACATTGAATCTATAACTAGAAATCAACCTAATTTATGACCGATGACACACTAAAATTCGAACGCTACCAACTCTTTCAAAGTAAATCTTTGGCTCACAAGCTATTTAAAAGACACCATACTCATTTTAATGACATGTATTGGAGCCAACGAGTAGCTTTTAGTCATACATTTTCCCAAACCCGAGGGTTGAAAAGAGACGACGTAGTAACAACTCTTTTTAGTCCCACCAAAGATGAAGCCAGAAATAGCCGATCATTAGGAGACTGGGGACAATGGTATTCCGAGTTCGATAGCTGGACCAGGATGGCATACGTAATAGCCTTAACGGGGTATCTTGAGCTTTATATCGCCCAGATCGCAACAGCCGCATTTGAGTCAAACCCTTCGCTCGTTTTAGGTGGCGGGCCGCGCATAGAAGGTGCAGCTCTTCTCAAAAAGAATAAACAATACGACCTTTCTCTCCATTCGGAAAAGTTCACAAGAGGGGATTGGCAGGCTCGAGTATCAGCATATAAAAAGACCTTTCACTCCTGCCCCTTTGAGGGACACATTTCTGACCTAGAAAAACTTAGAAAGCTGCGAAACGATGCTGGACACTCCTTCGGGCGCGACATTAATACCATGAAGTTCGCTGAACAATGGCATGTAGAAAAACTCACTGTAGTATCCGACAACCGAATCATGGGATTTCTCAAATTAATCGAAACCGTCGCAAACAAAATTGACGAACATATAGCACAGGAACACGTAGGCCAGTACGAAATACTCAAGATATACCATCACTGGCAATCAACAGCCCAACATTACAAAAAACAAGGTCGTAATATTCTGTCAAAGGCCTTCAAAAAACATATGTACGCTTTAACCGGGGACAGTTATGGAAAGCCGTCTTTACTAATCGATTACTATGAGTCTCTATGAGGCAAACATCTTTAACTCGCCTGCCTATTTAATAACTTAGCGATAGCCACAATCGCCACCGCCATACCAAAGGCGGCAAAGCAAATACCGGCCGTCATTGGCGGCAGCTCTAGCAACATCTGAATTGGGCTATCTGCGCCGCCGAGTACTAGGTTGACGGTTCCGGCGCTGGAATTGACAGTGACTAGATAGCCGCAGATAAAACCGACGGCAGCGGTGATGAAGCTGCCTACGGCAATAATGAGTTGAATGGTGTTATTGCTGTTGCACATGGGATACAACCCTACCGCTCAAACAACACCAGCTCTGGCTTGCCGGATTTAGTAGAAATAAAGCCAGACGGCTCGATGCTGACCTTTACGCCGGCATTGGCGTCTCCCCCGCCGTCACCTTTGGTGGCATTGCTTAAAGCACCTTTTAGGCCAGCAGTACCGCCACCGGAACCTTTAGCGGCGGCGTTGAGTTCGATTTGAATTTTGGCGACTGGCACTACGGTTTCGCCATTCAGTTCAATCGGGCTGCCGAAGAGTTGATCGGCGCCGACGGAATCTAAGCCTGCGGTGAGTTTCTTTTTTAGCTCTTCAGTAATGAGTTCTTTCATTTCTTATTCTCACTCGTGTTTAGGGCCCCGTTTTAGATTTAGGCTTTTAACGGCACCAATAAATCGTCTAGCGATACTTTGTCTGGGCGATAGCCGTTTACTTCGGCGTCTTCCGGGTAACCCAAGGCAACACCGCAGACGAGTTTGTAGTCTTTGGGTACATCAAAATGCTCGTCAATGGGCGATCGCCAAATGCCCAGCGCGCCTTGAGCGCAGGTGCCTAGACCTTTGTTGGTGGCCGATAGCATTAGCGACTGCAACATGATGCCGAGGTCTACCAAGGCGGTGTAGGTCATACCCGGATGAATAAAGGCGAAGATAGCAACGGGGGCATCAAAGAAGGTGAAGTTACGCGCCATCTGCTCGTCGCGCGCGGCTTTGTCATGTCGCTCAATACCCAGTACTTTATAAAGGCCCATACCCGTTTGTACGCGGCGCTCCTGAAAGATGCCGGGGTATTTACCCATGATCGGTTTGTAGTCGCCGTCCGGCAATACGCCACTAGTCACGGCAGACACCACTTTTAACGGTAGCGGTTTCTTCTGAATTTCATTCGCGCGATTGTATTTAAACAGCAGCTTTTGGCCGATGTCTTTGCACTCTTGCCCGGTTGCTACCGCGAGTTTGTAAGGCTGGGTGTTGGAGCTTGAGGGCGACTCTAGGGCCTCTGCCAAAATCTCATCCAGCAGTTCCTGCTCAACAGCTCGGTCAGAAAAAGCACGAATACTTCTTCTGTTTTTTAGTACATCAGTAAATTCCACCGCGAGTTACCTAATTTTGAGTTGCCGCATTGTAGGGTTATTTCCAGCCCCGTGGGTTTGCGTAAAAGCCATCGCGCCATTGGCTGAGTTGCGTCATTAGTGAGTCCACTTTTTCCGGTTCGCGTTCAGCAAGGTTATAGGCTTCGTGCATATCGCGGCGCACGTTATAGAGCGCGGGCCAGTAGCCGAGCGTGGGGACGGGTTCGCTGCCATCGGCGGGAATGTAATCACGACCACCGACGACTTTTCCGGAGAAGCTATCTGGCGCATCCAACGGCAGCGGCCAGGTATAGGTGTTGTGGGTGGTGAGCACTTTCCAGTCGCCTTGGCGTAGGCCTTCGGCGTCCCAATCGTCGAAGTACACGAGCGCGCGATTTTTCAGCGCTGGCGGTTCTTCTTTTTCTAGCAGTGTTGGCACTAGGCTTAGACCATCGATAATGCGGTCTTGTGGTAATTCAATGCCTGCTAATTCTGCAGCGGTTGGCAGAATGTCGATACTCATACCGGGCGTTGTGCCGACGCTACCGGCGTCAATCGTGCCCGGCCACCACGCGACCATGGGCACGCGGAACCCGCCTTCATAGGTTTGGCCTTTGCGTCCTCTTAGGCCACCGCTGCTGCCTTCAAACCACGGGCCGTTGTCGCTGGTCACAATGAGTAAGGTGTTTTCGTCTAGGCCTAGGCGCTCTAGCGTGCGGGCGATATGGCCTGCGCTCCAATCGAACTCGGCTACGGCATCGCCGTATGGGCCGCCGTCAGAAATACCGTGAAAATGGTGTGATGGGTGAAACGGCTGGTGCGGGTCTTTCTGCGCCAAGTAAACGAAAAACGGTTTGTCTTGGTTTTGCTCGATAAACGTGGCGGCGGCTTCGGTGAACTCGCGGGTGTAGTCTTCTTGCACCACGCCTATGTCTTCGACCAGTTCGGTTTGGTCGTCCCAATACGCTACGGGCCAGTCGTCGTTAGAGACGTTAAAACCGGCGAAGCGATCAAAGCCATGTTCATGCGGGTGGTATTCAGGCAACTCGGTAAAGTCGCCTAAATGCCATTTGCCGAAGGCGGCGGTTTCATAACCGGCGGCTTGCAGCATTTCGGCAATGGTGATTTCTGATTGCGGTAAGCCGTCGACCATATTGGCACCACCGCGCATATCCACCACGCCCAGCTGGGCGAAGATGGTCGCGGCCTTATAAATGGCCTTACGCATAAATGAGTCGTTTTTCGCTTGGCCTGCGGTGACCAAACCGGTTCGAGGCGGATAGCGCCCCGTGAGCATGCCAGCACGCGACGGCGTACAAACCGGCATAGCGGAATAGAAGTCGGTAAAGCGCATACCCTCTTCGGCCAGCTTGTCGATCTCTGGCGTTTGGATCACGGTAGAGCCGTTAGAAGATAAGTCGCCGTAGCCGAGGTCGTCGGCCAGAATGACAACGATATTGGGAAGCTTGCCGCGATTGGGTTTTATGGCGAGCTGGCTGGCGTCAGTATTCGGGTCGTCTGCATAGTGGGCATGTTTAATGCCCTGCGTATCCGGCTGACCGAATTTCACTAAGCCATACAGGCCGAGAAAGGTTGCCAACAGCACTCCACAGACAAGCAAGCTCAGTCTAGCGAGCCACTTTTTCATCGCCTTCTCCCATTACACTGTGTGTATTTCTAATAGGCCCAAAGACTACCCTGCTTAGCACGCTTACCCAAGCCCATGACTACCATTCAGATTAAGCACCCACAAGATAAGCAACGACTACGCCGCTTAGCGCTGTCTGCCCAAGGCTTATTGGCGACGCAGCCTTTTGGCCGCGGTTTGGCAGGCGCGCGTGAGGCGATTAAGCATCTAGGTTATGTGCAAATAGACAGCATCTCGGTGATTGAACGCGCGCATCATCATGTGTTGCATGCACGGGTGCCGGGCTTTACACCGGATATGACGAATCAGTTGCTACTAGCAGGCGACATTTTTGAATATTGGTCACATGCCGCAGCGTTTTTGCCGATGGCTGATTTTCGGTTTTCCCTGCCTTATAAGCAGGCGATTAAAAGCGGCCAAGTGCATTGGTATAAAAACCCAGACCAAAAGCTAATGGCCGAGCTGTTAGCCCGAATACGAGCAGACGGCCCACTACGATCACGCGACTTAGAAAACATTCAGCCGAAAAGAGGCGCTGGCTGGTGGGACTGGAAGCCTGCCAAAAAGGCGCTTGAGCAGCTATATATGCAGGGCGATTTAATGGTGTGCAACCGGGAAGGTTTTCAAAAAACCTACGACCTAACCGAGCGCGTTTTACCCAGCGGCATTGATACCAGCACGCCGACAACTGAAGCCTTTGCCGAGCATTTACTAGCGCAGCAATTACGTTGCCACGGTTTGGTGGCACTTAAAGGGCTGGTCTATTTACGCAAAGTAAAAGGCTTGCGGCCAGCGATGAAAACGCTGCTGGCCGAACGCGTTAGCCAGGGCGATTTAGAAGAAATAACGCTGGGCAATGGCGAGCAGTTCTTTCTGCCAGCAGGCGCATTAGAAACACCTCTGCCCCGCGCCAGCAAGCGCATGAAAATTTTGTCGCCGTTTGATAACACGGTGATTCAGCGAGAACGCCTAAAAGCGCTGTTTGGCTTCGACTATCAAATTGAGTGCTACGTGCCCGAAGCAAAACGCCAATACGGTTATTTCTGCCTACCGCTGCTTTACCGCGATGAGTTCATTGGTCGCATGGACTGCAAAGCACACCGAAAAGAACGGCGTTTGGAAATCAAAGCGCTGCATTTTGAAGAACACAGCTTTGATGAAGATGAAGTGATTGCCGCATTTGCAGAGGTAATTACGCCGTTCAAGAAATTCCAGCAATGTGATTCGGTATCCGTTAGCCGCGTTAATCCAGACTATTTAACGCAGCGCTTGCGGCAAGCTCTATAGTAAGCGCCGTCCACTTTCCTAAAACACTCAAACGCACTGCATGACCACCACCGCAATCGCTCGCCCTTGGCTCGGATTCTTCCTCGCGTTTTTAGGCACGGCGCTGTTTTCGTTTAAGTCGATTTTTATCAAGTTGGCCTACGCCGAAGGCTTAAATACTGACAGCGTGTTGATGCTGCGGATGTTGATGTCGCTACCGATTTATTTAGCCATTATTGGCTATTTGTGGCGACAGCCAGACGCGCCGAAATCAGCGATTCGCGAGCATGCTTGGTTCATTATTTTTCTGGGTTTTATTGGCTACTTTTTATCCTCTTGGTTAGACCTAAAAGGCCTTGAGTACATTACCGCGGGCTTAGAGCGTTTAACGCTGTTTACCTACCCTATTTTTGTCACGTTATTAGGCGCGCTGTTTTTTAAAACGCCGTTGAACCGGCACATCGTGATTACCTTAGTGCTGACCTACTCCGGCATTTGGATGATCTTCAGCCAAGAAGCCGCGGGCGACAACAGCGCTGAGACCAAACTCGGCGTGTTGCTTGTCGCGCTTTCCGCACTCAGCTATTCCTTTTACGTGCTGTTTGGCAAAGGCGTTATTCATAAGCTCGGCAGCACCTGGTTTACCGCGCTGGCGATGAGCGTTTCTAGCGTATTTGTATTGGCCTATTACGGCGTAACTCTCGACTTTAGCCAATTAGTCATCAGCCCCGCCGCTTGGTTTTGGGTGGCTTGCTTGGCGTTAGTCAGCACAGTGATTCCCAGCTTTATGATTAGCGAATCCATTGCTCGCATAGGCTCAGCCCAAACCGGCATTGTTGGCACGCTTGGCCCGGTGATTACGATTCTGTTGGCCATTGTGATTTTGGGTGAGCCGTTTACGCTATATCACTTAGCGGGCATCGCCTTAGTGATGACTGGCGTGTTGCTGCTAACACTAAGAAAACCTGAACAAAAAACTAGCTAGCCCATATGCAAATATCACAAGACAGCAAGCTCTACTGGTTGTTACAACGCGCTTATTTTCCGGCTCTGATTGTCGGTCTACCCGCTTGCGCGTGGTTAGCGATGCAGAGCGGTGTGCATTTTGCCGTTGCTACTTACGGCGGCGTGGCCGCAGCAGGTTTGATCTACTTTGTATTTGAGCGGCTAATGCCTTATCGCGCGAAATGGAACCAGCTAGATGGCGATTTAAGCAACGACATTATCAGCGGCACCATTGCTTACGGCATTCTGCCCAAAATGCTTAGCCCGCTTTATATCGCGTTCTTGGCTGGCGGCACGGCTTGGCTGGCGTCATTAGCAGGCGGCGGCTTGTGGCCGTCTGACTGGCCGATAGCGGCGCAGGTAGTGTTATTGATGCTGGCTGGCGATGCGGGCCGTTATTGGGGCCACCGCTTAGCCCATGAAGTGCCATTTTTGTGGCGCTTTCACGCGGTACACCATTCCGCCACGCGCCTATGGTTTTGGAACGCAACGCGTCAGCACCCAGTCGACAAGGCGTGGTTTACCTTCACCGAACTATTAGTGCCCACCCTGCTTGGCGTGCATGGTGAGGTGCTTGGCTTGTACTTTATTGCGACAGCAGTGTGCGGCTTTGCTCAACACTGCAATGTCGATCTCAAACTAGGGCCGCTGTATTGGTTCTTTAACGTGGTGGAACTGCACCGCTGGCACCATTCCAAAGAAATTGCCGAGTCCGACAACAATTACGGCAACAACCTGATTGTGTATGACCGCTTATTTGGCACTTATTTCCATCCGGAACGGCAGAAAGGCGATAGCACTGGCGTAGGCGATATTGGACTATTGAACCCAGGCTATCCGAAACATTATTTGGGCCAGTTAATGGCACCATTTAAAAAGAATTCAGACAAACCGCCGGGTTACAGCGCCGAAACATAAAAACAGGCTGCTCCGGCATAAGGAGACAGCGTGGACACCCTAAAAACCATGACCTATGCGCGCGACGGCAAGATCGCGCGCATTACCCTTAATCGCCCAGAACGCGGCAACGGCATCACCATGGATTTGCCGAAAGAACTGACCGCCTGCGTAGAGAAAGCCAACCTTGACCCCGAAGTGCACGTAATCGCCCTATCCGGTAAAGGCACTGGTTTCTGCGGCGGCTATGACTTGGTGGATAGCGCCGAGAAGTTACAAATCGGCGAGCCTGATCCAAGCCGACCTGAAGACTCACCGCTAGACCCCAAAGTACAAATCAAAAACCACATGCCCAATAGCAATTGGGACCCTACCGTGGACTACGCCATGATGAGCCGCAATGTAAAAGGCTTTATGAGCCTATTCCATTCGGAAAAACCCGTGGTCTGCAAAGTGCATGGGTTCTGCGTGGCTGGCGGCACCGATATGGCTTTGTGTTCTGATTTGCTGGTGATTGAAGACGACGCCAAAATTGGCTACCCACCGGCACGCGTTTGGGGCTCGCCCACTACCTCTATTTGGGCTTATCGCATGGGCATTGAAAAGGCCAAGCGCCTACTCTTTACCGGCGACTGCCTAAACGGCAAAGAAGCCGTGGAATGGGGTTTGGCGATTGAATCAGCGCCTAAAGAAGATTTAGATGAACGTTTTGAGGTGTTGTTGGGTCGTATAGCCCAGATGCCAATTAACCAGCTGATTATGATGAAGCTGCTGTTAAATCAAACCATGATGGCTCAGGGCTTACATAGCACTCAGATCATGGGCACCTTCTTCGACGGTATTACCCGGCACACACAAGAAGGCTACGATTTTCAGCAGTCAGCCATGAAAAACGGCTTTAAAGATGCCGTGCGCCAACGTGATGAACCATTCGGCGATTTTGGAATGTCTACATTCAAAGGCTAACTGTAAAAGTCTTTTGGTTAAGTTTGGCTTATAATTACGTTAGTAATATTTAAGCCCAGCCAGATGAAATACGCGCCAGATCACAAACAGAACGTTACCGAAAAACTAAAGGCTCACGCGGCTAGTCAAATCCGTAAAAACGGAGCTGAAGGTGTGTCGGTAAAGTCTGTGATGGCAGCCGAGGGCATGACCGTTGGCGGCTTCTATGCACACTTTGATTCCAAAGAAAGCCTGCTGATTGAAGCCGTACGCACCGCCTTTGTAGACGTACAGAAAAACTTCTACGACTTAATGGAAGATGACTTTGATATCAGCTGGTTACAAGCTGTTATTAATGATTATTTGAGCACAGACCACCGCGACAATCCCGCCGAAGGATGCCCTGCTGGCGCCTTGCTAGGCGACATGCCGCGCCAAAGCGAAACCGTACGCACCGCGTTTGAAGAAGAGCTAAAAGGCCTTGTTGAGCGCTACATGGTTAAGCTGGCGAACCTTTCTGAAAAAGACTGCCATAAGCTCGCGGTTGGACTGATTGCCATGCTCACCGGCGGCCTGCAGTTAGCGCGCTCAATGGCAAGCACCGAATACTCTGATGAAGTACTGAAAAGCTGTATTTTCTCGGCTCAGCGTTTGATTGAAACGGCTGGTGCAGAAGAAGCATAAGCTTGCACCAAGCTCTCCTTCTCCGCCTTTTTTAGGCGTTTTACCGCATATTCACGCTTATAGGCGGCAACCTTGTCGCCCACCTCTTCTACATACGCCAACACCAACGGCCCTTTGCCCTTTAACGCCTTGGCCGCCTTTGGTCCACTGCTTTGGTGCTCAGCAAAACGGCGCGCTACGTCTTTAGTAATGCCGGTATACAGCACACCTTTAGCGGTGCGCACCATGTACAAATACCAGTTTTCGGTTGCCTCTGTCATAGCCGCATTGCAGCAGCTTTAGCCCAGAAATAAAAGCCCTTTTCTGGTACCCTGCGCGCCTTCGCGCGGCCCACAGGGAATGTTGGCAACAAAGCGCATCACCTCTTACCTTGGGTTCAACATGGTTCAGCAAATCACGTCTCGCTTAAACCCATCGGCTATGCGTGCCGATATTCTTTCTGGTCTTACCGTAGCGCTAGCGCTGGTACCAGAAGCCGTTGCTTTCGCTTTAATCGCTCAAGTGCCAATTACTGCCGGCCTATACGCCGCGTTTATGGTGGGCATGATTACGGCTGTTGCTGGCGGTCGCCCAGGTATGATTTCTGGTGCTACCGGCGCCTTGGCTGTGGTTATGGTGGCCTTAGTTGTTCAACACGGCGTGGAATATCTATTCGCCACCGTGGTGCTAATGGGGATTATTCAGGTGCTCGCCGGTGCCGCCAAGCTGGGTAAATTTATCCGCATGGTGCCCCACCCGGTCATGCTCGGTTTTGTGAACGGCTTAGCCATTGTGATTTTCTTAGCGCAGCTGAATCAGTTCAAAGTACCTGATGCAGACGGCGTATTGCAGTGGATGCAAGGCGTAGAGATGATCACCATGCTGAGCATTGTGGGCATCACAATGGCGATCATTTTGATTCTGCCGCGCTTTACTACAGCCATCCCTTCTGCACTAGTCGCTATTGTGGTTACCAGCCTCGCGACCATCTTCCTAGAGCTAGACACACGTACCGTTGGCGACTTAGCCAGCATTGGTGGCAGCCTGCCGAGCTTTGCGATTCCAGACATCCCTTACAACTGGGAAACCTTCAAAATCATCCTGCCGTACGCCATTACTTTGGCGGCCATTGGCTTGATTGAGTCGCTACTGACCATGTCGCTAATCGATGAGATGACTGACACCCACGGTAAAGCCAACCGCGAATGTGCAGGCCAAGGTGTTGCCAATATTGCGACTGGTTTCTTCGGCGGCATGGGCGGCTGCGCCATGATTGGTCAGAGCATGATTAACATTAACTCTGGCGGCCGTGGTCGTTTGTCTGGCTTCTCTGCTGGGCTGTTCTTGTTGAGCTTTATCCTCTTTGCCTCACCGCTGATTGAGCGTATCCCAGTGGCGGCGCTTATTGGCGTAATGTTTATCGTGGTGATCAAGACCTTTGAATGGTCTAGCTTCCGTATTCTGAACAAGATTCCACGCCACGATGCCTTCGTGCTGATTTTGGTATCGGTTGTGACTGTATTTACCGATTTGGCCATGGCGGTTGTGATTGGCGTGATTGTGGCGTCACTGGTATTTGCTTGGGAAAGCGCTAAGCACATCACCGCCAACGTGCGTATTAACAACGATGGCAGCAAAGTTTACGAGCTACACGGCCTGTTGTTCTTCGGCTCAATCAAGTACTTCCGTGACCTATTCACACCACAGGATGACCCAGACGATGTGACTATCGAGTTCATCGGTTCTCGCGTATTGGATCACTCAGGCCTACAAGCGATTGATGCGCTAGCAGAGCGCTACACTGCCCTAGGCAAGACCCTACACCTACAACACCTAAGCGAAGAGTGCCGTGACCTTCTTAGCAAGGCTGGCCCGCTGGTTGAAGTGAATGTTAAGGAAGATCCGAAGTACCACGTTGCAACGGACGCCTTGGACTAAACGCCAAGCTCTTAAGCAACAAAAAAGCCCAGCAAATGCTGGGCTTTTTTATGCGTAGTTAGAACTAAGGGTTACTTAGGCTTACGCTTCGGCTTGCCTTTGTTTTTCATGGCTGCCGCACGTACTTTCTTACGCGGTTTCTTGGCTTTGTCGTCACCGCCGTGGCGCTTACCTTTAAACGCTGGGCGGCTGCCGCCTTCACGGTCGCCATCAAACTGACGGTCGCGTGGTGGACGTGGGCTACGCTCATCGTCATTAAAACGACGCTCAGCTTCACGATGACCACCGTGCGGTGGACGACGATCACGGCGCTCTTCACGACCACCGTCTCTGCGGCTGTCACGGCCGCCATCACGACGAGGACCACCACCAAAGCCACCTGAACGGCCATCACGACGTGGACCGCCAGGTTTGCCGCCACGTGGTTTCACTGCGTTTTCTTCTAGGTTGCCTTCAAAACGCGACAAGCCTAGTTTTTGGCCGCAGACCCAAACGCCTTTTAGGTGTTTGAATAAGTCTTTCGGCATGCCTTCTGGCAGATCAACTACCGAGAAGCTGTCGAACAATTCAATACGGCCAATGTTTTGAGAATCCAGACCGGCTTCGTTAGCAATCGCGCCAACAAGGTTGCCCGGTTTAACACCGTGCGCATGGCCTACTTCCACACGGAAGCGCTCCATGCCGTCTTCAAGACCACCCATCACATGTTCGCGTTTCTTCTTGTCACGCTCGGCATCGCGTTGTGGGTCACGTTGCGGACGCTCACGGCGCTCTGGACGACGACTATCGCGTTCAAAGCGGCCACTGCGCTCGTTACCGCTATTGCCTTTGCCATCGCGGGAAATGTTACGGAACTTGTGACGTTCGTCTAACAAGAACGGGCGACCACGACCAAGCTCTACCGCCAGTGCCGCAGCAATGTCTTCAAGCGGTAAGCCGGTTTGTTCTTGCAGGCCAGCGACTAAGTCACGGTATTGGGTTAAGTCGCGCTCTAGGCGTTTTTCAACGGTAGCCACCAAGCGTGTTTTACGCATGGCGTTAATTTCGTCGACCGACGGTGCTTCCATCTCTTCGACTTTGCTGCGTGTGACTTTCTCAATCAGACGCAACATGCGTTGTTCACGCGGCTGCACAAACAAAATAGCATCACCTTCGCGGCCGGCACGGCCGGTACGGCCAATACGGTGTACGTAAGATTCTGGGTCGTGCGGAATGTCGTAGTTAATTACGTGGCTAATACGCTCTACGTCTAGGCCACGGGCGGCAACGTCGGTCGCCACTACTACATTCACTTTGCCGTTTTTCAGGCGCGTGACGGTTTTGTCACGCTGGTCTTGGCTTAAGTCACCATTGAGCGCTTCGGCAGAATGGCCTTGCGAGCGTAGGAAGTCAGCGACTTCAACGGTTGCCATCTTGGTGCGTACAAACACCATTACGCCATCGGTTTCTTCGGCCTCTAATACGCGCGCAATCAGCTCCGCTTTTTGGCCACCGTGCACCAGTACAAATCGCTGACGAATAGAGTCATTGGTGGTTTCTTTGGCTTCAATTTTTACTTCGGCTGGATCATTCAAGTATTGCTTAGCAATACGCGCAACCTCGCGCGGCATGGTGGCCGAGAACAAGGCAATACGGCGATCTTCTGGTGCCTGTTCTAGCACCCATTCCACATCTTCAATAAAGCCCATGCGTAGCATTTCGTCAGCTTCATCGAGTACCAAGGTGTTTAGTTCAGACAGATCAAGATTGCCGCGACGCATATGGTCCATTACACGGCCAGGCGTACCTACAACAATGTCGGCACCGCGGCGCAACGCTGATGATTGTGGGCCGTATGGCGAGCCACCATAAACCGATACCACGTTGCATTTCAGGTCACGTGCGCCATAGCTGGTGAAGGCCTCGGCCACCTGCTGTGCAAGCTCTCGGGTTGGTGCAAGCACAAGTGCAGTTGGTGACTTGCTGCGCATTGCCGGATCAAAGTCGCCCAGAATCGGCAACGCAAACGCGGCGGTTTTACCGGTACCGGTTTGCGCCATGCCAAGAATGTCGCGCCCTTCCAATAGCTCTGGAATAGCCGCGGCTTGAATTGGAGATGGGGTTTCGTAGCCCAGTTTAGATAACGCATTCAAAATATGCGTCGGCAGCCCTAGCTCCGCAAAGCTAGGTACGTCATTCGTATCAGTCATTTTTCTCACCTACAGGGCAGCGGTTTGGGCGCTGCAAAATGCGCGTATTGCGCGTACCGCCCTGCAGATATTGCTCTTCCCACAAACATCGAGCATCTGAAGATACGGCTTGTGTCCTCTCGGCCGTGCGCTTTGGCGCGGTCGGTCAATGGACAGAATTGGCCCTAGTATACAATGCCTGCGATTTTTTTGCTGCAGCGCACAAAATGCGCGCGCTACAAGGCAGGTAAAACGATGAAAAAATTTGCTGAAAACATTGTAAGCAAAGCGATGGAAGCTAACCAACTCGCCACCACTATGGTGAATAACGCGGCTGATTGGTTATACAAAAACGACGAACTTATTTTGGCCGACCGCACGCCATACGATGTGGTTTACGAAACAGACTTGGTCAAACTGCGCCGCTATCAACCGTTAGAAGAAAGCTTTCTAAAGCTTTCAGACGGCAGCGAACGTACCGTAAACCCCGGCACCTACCGTGTGCCTTTAGTAATTGTGCCGCCACTGGCCGTAAACATGCTGATCTACGATCTATTCCCGGATCAGAGCTATGTGAAGTACATGCGCGCCGCCGGTTTTGATGTGTTCTTGATCGACTGGGGCTCGCCCGGCCGTAAACACGCACATTACGACATGGGCACTTACGTAAACGAGTTGATGCCAGAAATGATCAACAAAGTTTGCGAGATAACCGGTGAAGACGAAGTCAGCCTACAAGGCTGGAGCATGGGCGGTCAGTTCTGCTTGCTTTATGCCGGTGTTACCGAAGACAACCACGTGAAAAACGTGATTACTGTCGCCAGCCCCATCAACACCCACGCCTCTGGCCCACAAGGCAAAATGTGGAATATGGTGCTGAATGGCCCTGCGGCGATGATTCGCAAATACACCAGCTTCCGCGTACACAAGCTAAACCCTAAATGGATGGCGGTACCGGGCTGGGCAAACTCACTTGGCTTTAAGATGACCGACCCTGTCGGCACCATTCGCGGCTATTGGGAGTTGGTATTAAATCTGGCTGACCGTGAGTTTGTACAAAACCACCTGACCCGTTCTGCCTTTTTGGACGGCATGGTCGCCTACCCTGGCGGCATCATGCAGGACACCACCATCAAGGTCTGGCTGGATAACGACTTCCACGACGGCAAAGTAGAAATTGGCGGCAAAGAATCCAACTTCAACGCCATTAAAGCCTCGCTACTCGGCTTTGGCGGCAGTTCAGACGTAATGGTTACCGCCACCGCTGCACGCGGTGTAATGGATGCGGTAGATAGCCCAGACAAACAGTTTGTGATCGCTCCCGGCGGCCACATGGGCGTATTCGTTTCGCGCAAAGCCATTGCTGAAAACTGGGCCGTTACTGCAGACTGGCTGGCTGATCGCTCAAAATAAGGTTTCACCATGCCAAACGCAAACAAACTGAGCTTAAATGACCAAGACATTACCGGCCTAAAACAGCTGTGGGATATCGGTCTGTCTGCGCTTAGCATCAAACCACCGCTGTATATTCGCTCGATTTTAGGCAGCCCGAAAGATTGGTTCTTTAAGCAGCAAGACTCCGAGTTCACCGCTGCCGACCCCTATGCTCCTATCCGCACCTTCAAATACGCGGTAGACCTCTTGGTGCCGGCGCTACCAAGACAGGCACCGGTGTCGTTGCCACCACTGGCGAAACGGCTGTTTTGGCGTCCCACCCGCCTAATGTTCAATCCTGACCAAAATCAAAATCCAACAACCTTTCCAGAAGAAAGTTGGTTTTTCATTAATGGCATTTGCACTAACGAACACGTCGCGCGAATGAACGCAGGCCTGCTTTCGAAGCTGTTTCACCGCCCTATTC
>JAPPPA010000018.1 GCA_028817755.1 Gammaproteobacteria bacterium
GTCTAATACTGGGTTCGTTTCTAAAAATGAGGGTACGCTGTTTTCTCTTACTGCTACTGGGTTGGTTGCTCGTAGCGAATAGATGACCCGAAATAGCCAGAGTGCTGCTTGATAAAGTTTGGGCTCATCGGTTCGGCTATCTGGAAACTGGGCAACGTATAGCAGCAATGCGGACTCGTACAAGCGGCGCAAATACAGTGTGCCCTTGACGGTCTTTAACCAATGATAAAACTCATAGAATCTTGGGTTAGACGGCTTATCTGAGTGAAACAGTTCCACCCATAATGCACAGAAATAGTCGAGGTAATTGATGGTGTTGACACCATCATTCAGTGGTTGCCGTAGTGAGTAGTGTTTGTCTTCTTTTGTTGCACAGCTGCTTGGGTTTGTGCTCAGGCAATAGGCGACGTCTTCTGCTGTATGCTTTTGAGTTAGCTCACTAAATTCTCGAATAATTTCTTGTTTAACTCTTCTGGCGTCCCGGTAAGGTGGAATCTTGTTTGGGTGTAGGTTGCTCCAATAGCGTCCGCGAAGTAGCCGATCAACGACAAAGCTCAGGTTGCCTTTGTCAGAGTCTGCATCACGATGCTTGTCCATATTTTCCCAGCGCTCAGCATATTCATCTTGCTTCTTGCCCAGCGCTCTTAGGTGGTGCGCTTTAATAATGTCGACACCGTTTAAGCGCACGCCACCAGTGTTTTGGGTTTCAAAAAACTGATAAGCATCGTCTTCGGAGTGCGTAATAACCCAAGTGAAGTTGATTTCTTCCAGTAGCCTCTCAGTCAAGTCTTGCTCGTGTCTTCCTTTATGTGCACATAGGAATTTATGGGCGGCGGCAATGTTTTTATGGCTAGTGGGAGATCTATATTTCAAATTTGGCCAGTGCTGCTCTGGAAACAAAAGTGCTAGTGATGTTAGCCGCTGTTGGCCGTCAATAATATTGAGCTGCTGCGTTTTAGTGCAGCGATGAAGAATGATACTGCCAAGGTAATAGCTATGCTGGGTTTGGCGGGAGAAATGTTGATCCAGATCGGCCAGTAGGGCGCTTAGCTGAACTGGCCCCCAGCAGTATGGTCTTTGGTAGTCTGGAATATGCAGAGCAAAAGCACTTTCACTCCCGAAACCAACTTGCCCGCTGAAAAGCTCTTTTGCAGAGCAGTTTCCGCATTCAATGTGACTCATCTTGATGTGCTGTTATTGTTCTAGCCAGCTAAAGAAGGTTTCGGGCATGTCACGCTCAACAACCTCTACAGACCTTATGTCGACGGTTGAATTGCAGCCCAGAAGAGGGACTTCAATAATTTCATTCTGAGTTGACCAATCCATTTTTAGATAGCGGATGTCGTTTTCATCGTAAGCAACCGACGCAACGCGACCATGCCCGTAAAGCTTCATGCTCTCGCCAAATTTTTCCCGTTTTTTAAGGATGACTTGGTCGCCTTTGCAGATGGTATTAAATCGTTCTACCTGTTGAGAGCTAGAAAGGAAGTCGAAACGACAAATACCTTGCTCTTTCCATTCGATATCTAGTCGTTCATCGAAAGTTGCGCCAGGGCAAAAGCCCATGAAAAGGTAATAAGCGTCTGTGGGTGCGGCGTTATTAATCGCCTCAAGAACAATGGCGGCTTCTTGATCACCGTTTTTCAGTATGCGCTCTGCATTCTGCTTTAGTTTTACTAAGTCAGCTCGGGACATATTGCCCGACTGTACCGTGTCTAATTGTTTTTGGTACTTCATGAATCCTCCGGCATTTTGCAGAAATGTTATCACCGGGCAGTATCACTTTGTGAGCTAGTGCGCTGTTCATAATGCTGTTTTTGGCAGGCGGTGACTTTGAATGAAGGATTTATCTTGGTATCCCCAAGTTGTAGGCGATAGCAATATCCCTAAGGACGACTGGGAGGCGAAGCTATATGTGATCGCTAAGGTCTACAACCCCAACAGGAGAGAGTTTTGGGAGACGGTAGAGCGGCGGTTAGGTCACGCAGAAGATGATTACACCAAGGTGATTAGTCAGGATGTGATTACGTTTATTGATTGGTTGCTTGATGTCGCCCGGTTTTTGGTTGTTGGCGATATTGAGTTAGGCGCGGTACCGGCATTTCCTGTCTCGAAACGGTCTTTGCATGAAGCTCTCAGGCTTAATGCCTCGATGGAAATCAGGCCTAAAGATCAGGAGTTTTTCAATGATCTGTTGTCTCTGTGGAAGGACATAGATAGGCGCTCGGCGCAGCTCTATGATCAGCTTGGTGAGCCGATAGATCAGCTGATGCGTGGTTTCTCTGATATTGAAGAAGCGCAGCGCGATTTGCTCTACAGCTTTCGCGATGTCTCCGCATTTAGAGAGGCGGTGCGGTTAAGAGTGGACGCTGGCCGAGCAGATAAAGATAGCGACTGGCGACAGCTGGGAAGCCTGCTGCGCCAGTTTGATGCTGAAAATGACTAAACTTGGCGATAAATTGGTAGAGGATTATCGCTTGCGGCTTGGTAGGTTTCGCTGAAGTCTTTGAGTGACTCAATTGCGGCTTCTGCATCACGGCCTTCGTCTACTTCAAAGGCGTTAATGCCTACGCGTTGCATGTAGAACATTTGGTCGCGTAGTACGTTACCTAGTGCACGGATTTGGCCTTCAAAGCCAGAACGGCGTAGGCGGGTTGCAAAGCTGTAGCAGCGGCCATCGGCGAATGCTGGAAACTCAAGGCAGATCACTTCAAGTTTGTGCAGCTTAGCCACAACGTTTAGTAGCTCGTCCGCGCCGTTTAGGCGTGGCGCTACGGTACCGTCGTGGGCAGCGAGTGCATCAGCCTCGTCTAACCAGCGTTGCGTGCTTACTGATATGTCGCCACTCGCAGGTAGTGCTGCTTCGTCGTCTAGGTGGGTGAAGCTGTTGTCGGCCAGTTGACCGTCGATGATCAAGTTTGTCATGTCGGTCTCCTTAAGCGGCTTCTGGGTAAACACGAGCTTTGAACGGCGCAACGCCGGTGCGGCGTACGGTATCTACAAAGCGTTCGCCTTCTTGGCGTTCTTCTAGGTAAACCTTAATTAGGTTTTCTACGAGGTCGGCCATGTCTTCTTGCTTAACCGCAGGGCCAAGGCGCTCGCCAAGAGAGGCGTCGTTACTAGCCGAACCACCCAAGGTGATTTGGTACCAGCTCTCGCCTTTTTTATCTACGCCAAGAATGCCGATGTGGCCCACGTGGTGGTGACCGCAGGCATTCATGCAGCCAGACATTTTGATTTCTAGCTCACCGATGTCGTATAGGTAATCCAAGTCGTCGAAGCGCTCGTTGATGGCTTCGGCTACGGGAATAGAGTGGGCGTTAGCCAAGGCGCAGAAGTCCAAGCCTGGGCAGCAAATCATGTCGGCTAGGGTGCCAATGTTTGGCATTGCCAATGACTGCTCGCGTAGCTTGTTCCACAAGGCAAATAGGTCGGCTTGCTTAACGCATGGCAGCACCATGTTTTGGTTGTGGGTGGTGCGTGCTTCGCCAAAGCTGTATTCGTCAGCAAAGTCGGCGATGGCTTCTAGTTGCGTGTCGGTTACGTCGCCCGGCGGTTGGCCGTGCGCTTTAAGTGACACGTAAACAGAACGGTAGCCGTCGTGCTTAGTTTCTACGGTGTTGTTTTTCACCCAGCGTGCGAAAGCTGGGTCATTGGCTTCGTGCTCGGCAAAGCTGGCGTCGCTGGCTGCGTCTGCATCCACCGGGAACGCAGGGAAGAAGCCTTTCATGCGCTCTACTTCTTGCTCAGGCAGTTTTAGGCCGGTGTCACGAATCACTTCCCATTCGGCATCAACACGCTCGCGGAAGGCGTCTAGGCCCATTTCCTTAACAGTGATTTTGATGCGGGCTTTGTATTTGTTGTCGCGGCGGCCATGCTGGTTGTAGATGCGCAGAATGGCTTCTCAGCAAGAGAGGATGTCTTCAACTGGCA
>JAPPPA010000175.1 GCA_028817755.1 Gammaproteobacteria bacterium
TAGCTACGCTGTGGAATATTCGTAATCTCAAGCGCGGCTTTATCATTACTACCGCTGCGGGCATTTTGCAGCGTCTATGTCCGCCGAGCTTCTTAGATGGCTCCGCGTTTATGTTTAGCGCTGGCGAAACACTGGATATTCACAGCACCCGCCAACGCCTACAAACAGCAGGCTACAGCGCGGTAGAACAAGTGGTAGAACACGGCCAATTCGCCGTGCGCGGCGCCTTGTTTGATGTATTCCCCATGGGCAGTCATACGCCCTACCGTTTTGATTTGTTTGATGACGAAATTGAGAGCATCAAAACGTTTGACCCGGAAACACAGCGTTCAGAAGACAGCGTTAAACGCGTTCAGTTTTTACCCGGCCGCGAAATTCCAACAACGCCGCAAGCCATTACTGATTTCCGCCGCCGTTTTAGAGAGCAGTTCTCTGAACAAGTCGGTAACAGCCTCGCTTACCTAGAAGCCGGCAAAGGCGAGCTGGTTGGCGGCATTGAGTACTTCCTGCCGTTATTCTTTGACGACACAGCGACGCTATTTGATTACCTGCCTAGCAACGTCACCGCTATTCGCTACGGCCAATGCGAAGACGCTTGGGCACACGAGTGGCAACAAATTAGTGAGCGCTATACCCAGCGCTGCGAGGAAAACGAAGAGGTGCTGCCGCACCCAGAACAAATTTGGCTGCCGCCTTTAGAGGTGGAACAACGTTTTGCCGCCTACCCAGTCGCTGACGCACAGCGTTTTGAGCTGATTGAAACAAACACCAACGCGCATAACTTCTTCACCGCCGAGCCGCCCTCGTTACAGATGGACGCGCGGGCTGAAGAACCTGCGGAAGCGCTCATTACCTTCCTAAAAGGTTTTGATGGCCGCGTGCTATTAGTCGCGGAAAGCGAGGGGCGCCGCGAAACGTTGCAAGGCATTTTGCGTGGCCACAACATTCCAGCCACACACTTTGATCACTGGCACGCATTTATCAAAGGCGGTGAAGAACCGGTTGTTGGCATTACCTTAGGCCAGCTACAGCACGGCTTACTACTGAACTCACCAAACGTTGCCATTGTTTCCGAATCGCAGCTATTCGGCGGCCGCGCGCAACAAATGCGTAAGCGCAAACGCCGTGGGCGCGATCCACAAGCCGTTGTTAAAGAGCTAACCGATCTCACCATTGGCGCACCAGTAGTACATGAGGATCACGGTATTGGCCGCTACCTAGGCCTACAAACCCTTGAGGTCGGCGGCGTTAGCGGTGAGTTCCTTACCTTGGAATACGCTGAAGACAACAAGCTTTACGTGCCAGTCCATGCGCTGCATCTGATTAGCCGCTACACCGGTACCGACTCAGAAGAAGCACCGCTGCATAAGTTAGGCAGCGGCCAATGGGAACGTGCGCGCAAGAAAGCGGCACAGAAAGCCCGAGACGTTGCAGCTGAACTACTAGATATTCACGCTAAGCGAGCCTCTCGCAGCGGCCATGCGCATCAAATTGATGACGCCGAATACACGGCATTTGCCGCTAGCTTCCCGTTTGATGAAACCGAAGATCAGGCCAACACCATTGAATCCATCATTGGCGACTTGCGTAGCGACAAACCGATGGATCGTGTGGTTTGTGGTGACGTGGGCTTTGGTAAAACAGAAGTCGCCATGCGGGCTGCCTTTGTTGCTGCGCAGAGTGGCCAACAAGTTGCCGTACTTGTCCCGACCACCCTATTGGCGCAACAGCATTACCAAAACTTCTTGGACCGCTTTGCGCAATGGCCGGTGAAGATTGAGCAGCTTTCGCGTTTCCGCACCGAAGCGCAGAAAAAGAAAGTTATGCAAGGCTTGAGCAGTGGTGAAGTCGATATCGTCATCGGTACACATGCCCTGCTGTCTGCACGCACCTCGTTTAAGCGCCTTGGCCTTGTCATTATTGACGAAGAACATCGCTTTGGTGTGCGCCACAAAGAGCAGATGAAGAAAATGCGGGCTGAGGTCGATATCTTGACCATGACCGCGACACCGATTCCGCGAACCCTGAATATGGGCCTCGCAGGTATGCGCGACCTTTCCATCATTGCCACGCCGCCGGCTAACCGCCAAGCGGTGAAAACCTTTATTACGCAGTGGGAAGACGCGGTTGTTTCAGAAGCCTGCATGCGTGAGCTGCGCCGCGGCGGTCAGGTGTATTTTCTACATAACAACGTAGAAACCATCGAAAAGATGGAGAAAGACCTACAGGCGTTGCTGCCAGAAGCCCGTATTCGTCACGCCCACGGACAAATGCGCGAGCAAGAGCTTGAGCAGAATATGCTCGACTTTAGTCATCGGCGCTTTGATATTTTGGTCGCCACAACCATTATTGAGTCCGGCATCGACGTCCCTAACGCCAACACCATTATCATTAATCGCGCCGACAAACTGGGCCTAGCGCAGCTGCACCAAATTCGCGGGCGTGTAGGTCGTTCGCATTTGCGTGGCTACTGTTACTTAGTGACGCCGCCGCCGAAGTTGCTCACGGCCAACGCTGAGAAACGCCTGCAAGCTATTGAATCGCTTGAGGAATTGGGTTCTGGCTTCTCTTTGGCAACGCACGACATGGAAATTCGTGGTGCGGGTGAGCTACTCGGTGACGAGCAAAGCGGGCAGATCCAAGAGATCGGTTTCTCTATGTATATGGAGTTGCTGGAACGTGCCGTAAAAGCGCTGAAATCAGGCAATAACCCGGAGTTGGCTATCGATTTAGATCGTGGGCCTGAGGTTGATCTAAAGATTCCTGCCGTATTGCCAGACGACTATATTCACGACGTGCATCAACGCTTAGTGCTGTACAAACGCATTGCTAATGCCAAGGACGAACACGACCTGAAAGAGCTACAAGTCGAACTTATTGATCGCTTTGGCTTGCTGCCAGACGCAAGCAAAATGCTATTTGAAATCAGTGCGCTTAAACAGCAAGCCGAAGCCATTGGTATTCGCAAACTAGACGGACATGGCGGCGGCCTACGGGTTGCCTTCACCGAGCGCCCGAATGTAGACCCCATGCGCCTGATTCAGATGATCCAAAAGCAGCCGAATCTGTACCGTTTTAACGGTACAGATACATTACACTGCAGCAAGGAAATGCCGGAGCCTGAGCAACGCTTAGACGCCGCACAGAAACTTTTGAACGTATTAGCGGGCCCTAGCTCATAACCCGTAATACTGACTGCCAAGCTTTGGGGCAATACATTGTTAGTCACGATTAAATCGCTACGCACCCTCTTACTGATCTCTCTACTTGCGGCATTTAACCTGCCTGTAGCAGCGGAAACAGAAGACCCAGCGACGGCGCCCGAGGCGGCAGAAGCCGCAGCTGAAATCGAAGATGTTTTTCAGGTTGAGTTTTTAATCGTGCGCCCAAGCAGCCGTGACGACATGCAGTTTGAAGATTGGGAAGGCGATCGCCCTGCCTTAGCTAGCGACGAGCAAACCCAAAGCGAGTTTGCCGTGGCTCAGCCGCTAGAAGAAACACCCTTCTTTAGTTGGATTGATGAAGCGCAATGGGACCTTCCTAATACCGTAAAACGCCTCAATGAGAGCAGCGCTTACGAAGTGCTTATGCACCGAGCATGGCGACAACAAGCCACACCACGCGACAACGCAACGGCCTACTTTGTTCAGCTGCCGTTTGACGACCGCAACGAGCCGCAGTTAATTATTACGCCTGACGAAAGCAGCATCCCTAATGCAGTCTTAGAAGTCGCAACAGAAGGCTTTCAAACGGTCGACGAAGTTGCTGAAGAAGCATTACAACCGAGCGAAGCTAAAGCCGGTGTGTGGGGCACGTTCTCGTTTAGTAAAGCACGTTATCTACACTTCACCTTAGATCGATTGATGAGAGAGAGCGAAATCTCCGAAGAAAACCCTTGGCAAAGCAACTGGCAAGCGCCTGCCG
>JAPPPA010000327.1 GCA_028817755.1 Gammaproteobacteria bacterium
GTATTAATGTGTTGCGTTATGGCAATACCCGAGACTTGGTGTTGGGCGTAGAGGCTGTGACTGCGAGCGGTGAAATCATTAATCAGATGACTGCGTTGCGCAAAAACAACATGGGTTACTCAATAAAGGATTTATTGATTGGCTCTGAAGGCACTTTGGCGGTGATTACCGCGGCAGTGTTAAAGCTGTTTCCCAAACCCACTGAGCACGTCACCGTGTTGATGGGCTTGGATGAAGCCGATGATGCGGTGGCTATTCTTGCTCAGTCGCGAGAAATTTTGGGCGATTTGGTGAGTGGTTGCGAGCTGATGTCGCAACAGTCGTTTGAATTTTCGCTTGAGCATGGTGAAGACTGCCGTTCGCCATTTCGAAAATTAAAGCCCTGGTATTTATTACTAGAATTCAGCAGCTTTGAAGCGCAGCTGGCAGAACAGGTCGGTGCCTTTGTTGAGTTAACGAAAACGCACTGCAAAGTCGACGCTGAGGTGGCCGTGGATGCGGCTGCGCGGCAGCAACTTTGGCATATCCGGAAATCTATTCCCGGCGCACAAGGCAAGGCTGGGGCCAGTATTAAGCATGATGTTTCCGTGCCGGTAGCGTCTGTGCCTGAATTGTTACGGCGTGGCGAAGCCGCTGTAAAAGCCTTGCTGCCGACTGTGCGGCCCTCTCCGTTTGGGCATTTGGGGGATGGCAATCTGCATTTCAATTTGTCGCAACCAGAAACCATGGATGCCGCGGAGTTCTTGGCGCAGTGGAAAATCTTTAACCGAGCAATTCATGATGTGGTGAGTGAGCTAGGAGGCTCTATCGCGGCTGAACATGGCGTGGGGCAAATGAAAACAGGCGAGCTCGCGCAGTATCTTGATGCTGGCGCCTTGGCTTCTATGCATGCAATTAAGCAGGCCTTTGATCCCAAGAATTTGTTAAACCCAGGCAAGGTGGTCTTGCCGCAATAATTACAAGCTGAGCGGCTTTAGCTATAGTGGCTGCTTGTAAAGCATAAAACTAATCACAGTCCGCAAATTGGGGAGTCTAATAGTGAAAATGATTCGTAACAGCGCCGTGGCTTTGGCTGCATTAATGGCTGCGCCGGTGGTATCGGCTGACGGTTTTGTTCAGCTAGGTGTTGGCTTGGGCGAGTTTTCTAACGGCGGTGCGAGTAATTTCAGTACGCATTACAGCTTACGCGCTGAGTATGGTTTAAATGAAAACCTCGCTTTGGGCCTTCGTCATGTTAGTGATGACTTTGATGATAATGGCTTAGAAATCGATTACACCACGCTTATGGGCGCTTGGGCTTTCCATAATTCCGACAGCAGTGCAGCGCGCGTAGGTTTGTTATTAGAGCGCCAAGAAGGTGAGCAAGCAGGCGCATCAGCTAGCGATGACGCGATTGGTTTGATGATTGGTGGTTCAAAGCAGCTAGGCGCGGGCATTGAGCTGGCGATAGATTTGGCTTACCTGAACAGCCAGGATGACGAAGAAGACATTTTCGATGCGTCGTTACGCGTTAACTTTGATCTGACAGATCAAGTCATCGTTGGTATCGACTATTGGTCGCGCAATACATCGGCAGACAATACTGCTGACGCTGACCAAGACGCGCTGTCTGTCACTCTGGGCTACGCGTTTTAGAACTAGTGCGTGATTATCTAAAACGCCTGCTCGCGGGTTTGGCGTTTATGAGTTTAATGGTGCCGTCAGCGATGGCTGGCGAACCTTGCGATTGGCTACAGCTGAGTAGCGACGCCCCGCGTTTGGAACCGGGCGGCGCTAAAGGCCGCGCTTTAGCGTTTGCAGTAGCGATTCCGCTTGCTTTGAACGAAAGCCATGGCTGCGGTTGTAGCAGTGCTTCGAAGTGGTCTTTGCCGATTGAAGTGGCTGGGGCGAAGTCGGTGGCCTTACATGCTGTATTGAGCGCGTTGCCAGAGTTTGTTCAGGTCGCGTTTTATGCTGAGGGCAGCCCCCCCAAGTGGCAAAACGTAAAGCAGCTCCCGGCCTCTTGGTATACGCCGCATGTTAGCGGCAATCGCGCAACCTTGGCGCTGAAATGGCCGGCTGACAAACAGGCGGATATTAAGTTAACGATAGATGCCGCGTACCGCGGTGACTTTTAAATCTACGAGAGAAAGATGACTGCATTTAATGCTTGGCGTGTGCATGCCGTTGAAGTTGACGGCAAAAAGAAAACCGAAGCTCGCTTTGATTCGGTAACGCTAGAAGATTTGGATTCCGGCGCGACAGAAAACAATGAAGTCGTGATCAAGGCGGCTTGGTCTGACATTAACTACAAAGACGCCCTAGCTATTTCTGGTGCGGGCCGCATCATGCGTAAATTTCCTTGTGTTGCAGGTATCGACGTTGCCGGAACGGTCGTCAGCACCAATGACTCGCGTTTTTCTGAAGGCCAAGAAGTGTTAGTGACCGGCTGCAACTTGGGTGAGGCCGTGGATGGTGGTTATGCCGAGTACGTAAAAGTCGCCGGTGAAGCGGTTATTGCGTTGCCAGAAGGCATTTCAACCCGCGAAGCGATGGCAATTGGTACCGCTGGTTTTACTGCTGCGCTAGCCGTGCACCGTATGCAACAGAACGCACAAACTCCAGAAATGGGCCCGATTGCGGTGACTGGCCCGACCGGTGGCGTCGGCGGTTTGGCCGTGAATATGCTGTCTAAGCTCGGTTTTGAAGTGCATGCTATTACTGGCAAGCCAGACCAAGATGGTTATTTGAAAACCCTAGGCGCGATGGAAATCGTTAATCGTAACGAGCTTGAGCTTGCTAAGCGCCCACTCGAAAAAGTGAAGTGGGGCGGCGTGGTTGATAACTTGGGTGGCGAGTTGTTGTCGTCATTAATTGCCGAGACTTGCGATGGCGGCAATGTCGCCAGTATTGGTCTAGCTGCAAGCCATAGCTTGGAAACCACGGTAATGCCGTTTATTCTTCGCGGCGTGAATTTGCTGGGCATTAACTCAGTAAACGTGCCGTTACCTGTGCGCATGCGTGTATGGGAGCGTTTGGCAACCGACCTGCGTCCAGATCAATTAGATCAAATGGTGGCGCGCGAGGTGCCGCTGGCTGAGCTAGATAAAGTGATGTCGGAATACGTTCAAGGCACTGTGACTGGCCGCACGCTAGTCAAAATTTAAAGTTTTCTTAATGTCGCTGCGGCGGCATCAATATTTGGAGCAACACATGAGCGACACTCGTGGCTTAGCTGGCGTTTCTGCTGGCGAAACAGCGTTATGTACCGTAGGTAAAGCCGGTTCTGGCCTAACTTATCGCGGTTACGAAATTGAAGATCTAGCCAAAATCGGCAACTTTGAAGAAGTGGCGTACTTGCTGCTTTACGGCAAGTTGCCAAACCAGACTGAGCTGGATGCCTATATCGCTAAGTTGAAAACGCTACGTGATTTACCAGAAGGCGTAAAAACTGCGCTCGAGCAATTGCCAAAAGACAGTCACCCAATGGATGTGATGCGTACGGGTTGCTCAGTAATGGGTTGTATTGAGCCGGAAACTGATCCGTCGCAGCAATACGACAAAGCTGATCGTATGTTGGGCGCGTTCCCATCAATTCTGTTGTACTGGTATCACTTTAGCCACAACGGCAAACGTATTGATACCGTGACTGACGATGACACCATTGGCGGCCACTTCCTGCATTTGTTGCACGGCAAGCCAGCGCCAGAAGATCACGTGAAATGCATGGGTGTGTCATTGATTCTTTATGCAGAGCATGAGTTCAACGCCTCGACCTTTACCGGTCGTGTAGTAACTGCGACTTTGTCTGACTTCTTCTCAGCCATCACTGGCGCGATTGGTGCTTTGCGTGGCCCGTTACACGGTGGCGCTAACGAAGAGGCGATGGAATTGATCCAAAGCTTTAAAGACGTAGACGATGCTGA
>JAPPPA010000143.1 GCA_028817755.1 Gammaproteobacteria bacterium
CTTACATGGAATAACCATGCCGCACTCGCGCTGCCTTGCCCTGTATAATGGCAAAAACAGCTCAGTTGCATTTCCCAATCAGAGCTTCCTTAAGCATGGCCCGAAGTAATCGCGAGACGACTGAAATCAATACCGGCTTCACTTGCCGCTGCGCGGAGGCGGTGTTCAATCGGCATGCTGAAAATAATCTCTTTATTGGATGGCGCCATTAACCACGCATCACCCACCATTTCTTCTTCCAGCTGTCCTTTTTCCCAACCGGCATAACCTAAGGCAAACAACCAGTGGTCAGGACCCGTGCCTGCGGCAATCGCCTCAAGAATATCTCGCGAGCTGGTAATGCAAAGGCCCGACTCAACCGCAATGGAGGATTCCCAGTCGGCATCACCATCGTGCAGCACAAAGCCACGCTCACGTGCGACAGGCCCGCCCCAATAAGCTGGCATGCTGGCGATATGTGGGTGATGCGGCTTGAGTTTTAATTGGTCAAAGATATCGCCAACGGTAATGGCGTCGGCTTTACGATTAACGACAATACCCAAGGCGCCGTCATCGTTATGTTCACAAATCAAGGTGACGCCACCGGCAAAATGCGGGTCGGTCATAGAAGGCATGGCAATCAAAAACTGATTTTGATAACTCGCTGCTTGATTCTTGCTTTCACTCATACTGCAAGTATAGATCACTGCGCCGGTGCTGCCGCGCCATAACGCCAGCGCCAACTAAATTCTAACTGCGAATATTGCTGCGCCAATTCTTCAGGAAACGGCAAATACCAGCGTGCTTCACGCGTGGTTTTAAGTACCGCCTCATCTAGCAGTCGTTGCCCAGAGCTACGCAGAATACGAACATCAGCCAATGAGCCATCACTGTTCAAGCGTACTTGCGTCAGCACTTCGCCACGTAAACCTAAACGCCGCGCCTCGGCGGGATAAAACAGATTGCCATTGGCACGCATCCAGCGGCGCCAACCTTCTACATACTGCACTGCTGTATCTTCTCGGGAGGCCGCCCCTAATGTCAGTAATCGTTGCTCGCCCTGCACCGCCGTGCGCGATGCATCGCCACCACTGCCCGCTCGGCTACCACCACCTAAAAATTGGGTTTGCTCAGCAAAACCGACTAATGACTGATTGCTCTTGCTGTAATAAACCTTCAGTGGTGAATGCCGTTGTAACAGCTGTTCCCGCCCCGCCGCATCGGCAATGGAAAACACCGTTTCACTGGAACTATTACGCAATGGCGAATTATCTGACACCGCGCTCACATTCACCGGCGCACCTTCAGCCAGGCTTTCACCTAACTCAGCATTGCCGCTTGCACCACGATTCACTAAACCCGCTACCGCATCATCAGCAACACCCTCAGCTTCTGTACTGAGCGCGGATAACGCCGGTTGGTAATCACTTTCGAAGCTGGAGTTTGTCCACAAACCATTAACGCCAAACAGGGCCAAGTGCAGAAAAACAGCCAGCATAAAACTCAGCCATAGCTGCTCTGAGCGCTGCCAGCGAGCGTTATGTAAAGGCGCCCTTAACATGCGCCCTCATCCACTCGATCAGCGCTACCACGTTCAGCCAACCAACTTAAAAGCTTCCAAGTAGCCCAGCCGCTGACTACGGCGAATACCGTGCTCGCCGTTAGCAGCACCGGCGCAAGCCGCCATAGGCCATCATGCGGAATGAACAACAACCACGCGACAAACAGCTGCGCAGCCATATGCGCCCAAGCGGCAACCAGGGCGTAGCCCAACGGGCCGGGCGACCAAGCATGCTGCAAACCCAACGCCCGATAAACCCCACCAAGCGCGATAACACTAGCGATCGCACCGCTCGCGCTAAGCATAAAGGTTGGCGTCATAAAGCTGCCTAATAACAAACTGCCCACCAATACCCGCAGGCCCGCCACCCAAGCAGCGGCAATCCAACCATGACGAAACAGCACGACCAAAGTAACCACATTGGCTAGGCCCGGCTTTACCCCAGGCAAAGGACTCGGCACGCTGGCTTCTAGAATATGAATCACCACGGCTAGCGCGGCGAAGCCTGCAATTTGCTGATCTTTTAAGCGCATTGCGGTCATTAGAAATTCACTGCGTCAATATCATTAACGGCAGCCTCACCTTCTAAAACCAAGGCAATACGATTTGGCAAACAAGCTAACAACTCGCCGCTATGACTCGCCCAACCATGATGCACGCAAACCTGATTGCGGCAGGGAGAGCTAACAAAACGGACTTTACCGTCACGTATTTCTAGCTCACTCGTGCCTAAGGTACCTTCCACCGAGAAAGTTTGGTTATGACTTAACGGTGCCGATAACAGCGGTTCGTTATCAACGAGCACTTGCAGCTCCGCGGCTTGCCCAGCCGGTTGCCAAAGGCTGACATACAACACCCCCAAAGCCATGACAGCCGTTGCAGCCATCACCAAGTCAGGCCATTTAAGGAAGCGCACGAACCACCGCTTGCGGCTTAACACCATCACTATTAGGGGTTAATTCGGCGCGCTCGGCCATTTCTGCTGTCCACTCGATCTGCCCATCGGCGGTCACGCGCAACACGGCAGTAATACCCATACTAGCGGCTACGGCAGGCCAGTCATCACCGGCCACAAAGAGCGCCGTACTGGCGGCATCCGCCAAACCACCATCTGCATGTAACACCGTTAAGGACTGGCTGCCTTTAGCTGGCCAGCCGCTACGCGGATCTAAAATATGGTGGAAATGCTGCGCTTGCCCTTGCGCATCGACGCTATCGAAAAAGCGTTCGTAGTCGCCACTGGTAAACGCGGCTTCACCATCTTTAAGGGCGATAGTTGCCAAATAGCGACCTTGCTCACGCGGGTGGCGCACAGCAATGCGCCAAGGCCGCGATGGCCGCTGACCAACCGCCACCAAATCGCCACCACCATTCAGCAATAGGCTTGCCTGCGGATATTCGGCGACGATCGCGGCGGCCACTTCCTTCAGCACAAAGCCTTTCGCAAAGGCACCAAAATCCACACGCATGTCGGCGCGGCCCGTTAAGGCATGATTCTGTAATAAATCATCAAAATGCGGCGTAGCCAAGGCTTGTTGAATATCCGCATCGGCCGGAGGCGCGCTAGGGAATTGCTCATCACTATGAAAACCCCACAACTTCACCAAACCACCAATAGCAGGATCAAACAAACCATTACTCGTGCCGGTATAGCTGGCAGCATCGGCAAAACCCTGCTGTAAGGGCTGCGGCACAGTCACCGTTTCGCCCTGTTGTAAGCGGCGGTTAAGTTCAGCCAGCAAAGCTTGGCCTTCAGGTTTAATGCGATCCGGATGCCAAACGGTTTCCAGCTCACGTAGCTGCAACATAGCGTTTTGCAGCACCTGATAATTGGTTTGTCCGCCGAGGCCAAGCACCGTCATATCAACCAGCGTACCCATCGCCAAAGTTTGCATTTGGGCGGGCTTTTCGCGGTTGGAAAAGAACATCAGCCACACTAAAAACACCGCCAGCAGAGCCGGCATAATGACTTTCTTCATGCCTTACGCGGCCTTCTCTGGTCCAGCTTTCAGGCGGTGCTCAATCGCGTTCATCACGTCCATACCAATGTCCGTACCAAATTGGGCGTCGATCTCACGCATGCAAGTTGGACTGGTGACGTTAATTTCGGTGACGTGTTCACCAATCACATCTAGCCCCACCAACAACAAACCACGGGCTTTTAACTCGGGGCCAATTTGCTCTGCTAACCAGCGATCTTTATCACTTAATGGCTGGGCAACACCACGGCCACCCGCGGCAATATTGCCTCGTGTTTCACCAGCGGCAGGAATCCGCGCCACGGCGTACGGCACGGCTTCACCATCTACCATCAAAATACGGTTGGACCCGGCAT
>JAPPPA010000101.1 GCA_028817755.1 Gammaproteobacteria bacterium
GGCTTACGCGGGACCACAATTTCAGCATTTATTTACACGAGATACGAGCATGAGGGACTTAAGCCACTATCGTAATATTGGTATCTTTGCCCACGTTGACGCGGGTAAGACCACCACTACCGAACGTATTCTTGCCCTTACCGGTAAGATCCACAAAATTGGTGAAGTACACGATGGTGAGTCCACCACTGACTTCATGGAGCAGGAAGCTGAGCGTGGTATTACCATTCAGTCTGCTGCGGTATCGGCGTTCTGGAAAGACCACCGCTTCAACATCATTGACACACCGGGCCACGTTGACTTTACCGTTGAGGTATACCGCTCGCTGAAAGTACTTGATGGCGGTATCGGCGTATTCTGTGGTTCTGGCGGTGTTGAGCCTCAGTCAGAAACCAACTGGCGCTACGCTAACGAATCTGAAGTATCTCGTGTTATCTACGTAAACAAGTTAGACCGTTTGGGTGCTGACTTCTTCCGCGTAGTTAAGCAGGTTGAAGACGTACTAGGTGCTAATCCTCTAGTAATGGTTCTTCCAATTGGCCGCGAAGATGACTTCACCGGTGTTGTTGACCTGCTAACCCGTAAAGCATGGGTTTGGGATGGTTCTGGCGACCCAATGAAATACGAAATTCTTGACGTACCTGCTGACATGGAAGCAGACGTTGAAGAGTGGCGCGAGAAGTTGATCGAAACTGCGATTGAGCAAGACGACGACTTGATGGAAGCGTACCTAGAAGGCGAAGAGCCAAGCATCGACGACATTAAGCGTTGCATCCGTAAAGGTACCTTGAGCCTAGACTTCTTCCCAACTTACTGTGGTTCTTCGTTCAAGAACAAAGGCGTACAGCTAGTTCTAGACGCGGTTGTAGATTACCTACCAAACCCAACTGAAGTTGATCCTCAGCCTATCGTTGATAAAGAAGGTAATGAGACTGGCGAGAAGGCGATCGTTTCTCCAGACGAGCCAACTCGCGCGCTTGCATTTAAGATCATGGACGACCGTTTTGGCGCCTTGACCTTCCTACGTGTTTACTCAGGCAAGCTTGAAAAAGGCATGACTGTACTGAACTCATTCACCGGTAAAACCGAGCGTATCGGCCGTATCGTAGAAATGAGTGCGGATGACCGTATTGAGCTAGACAGCGCTCAAGCTGGTGACATTGTTGCGGTATTGGGTATGAAGAACACCCAAACTGGTCACACTCTATGTGATCCAAACAACGAATGTACCCTAGAGCCTATGGTATTCCCGGATCCTGTTATCTCGATGGCGATTGCGCCTAAAGATAAAGGTGCCGCTGAGAAGCTAGGTATTGCGATCGGTAAAATGGTTCAAGAAGATCCGTCATTCCAAGTTGAAACCGACGAAGACAGTGGCGAAACCATCCTTAAAGGTATGGGTGAGCTACACCTAGACATCAAGATCGACATTCTTAAGCGTACCCACGGTATTGAAGTAACCGTTGGTAAGCCTCAGGTTGCGTACCGTGAAACCATCACTGCGCAAGTTGAAGACAGCTACACCCACAAGAAGCAATCTGGTGGTTCTGGTCAGTACGGTAAGATCGACTACATCATCGAGCCGGGCGAAGCCAACTCTGGTTATCAGTTTGAATCTAAAGTTGTGGGCGGTAACGTTCCTCGTGAATTCTGGCCTGCGGTTGAGAAAGGCTTTAAAGGCATGTGTGAGGAAGGCGTTCTTGCCGGTTACCCATTGCTTGACCTGAAAGTAACCCTAGTAGACGGTGCGTCTCCCGCGGTTGACTCCTCAGCGGTAGCGTTTGAATTAGCAGCACGTGGCGCGTATCGCCAGTCGATTGCTAAAGCAGCCCCTCAGATCATTGAGCCAATCATGAAAGTTGACGTGTTCACTCCAGAAGATCACGTAGGTGATGTTATTGGTGACTTGAACCGTCGTCGTGGCATGATCAAGTCGCAAGACGCAGGCGCTACTGGCGTTCGCATCAAAGCCGACGTACCGCTTTCAGAAATGTTTGGTTACATCGGTGATCTACGTACGATGACTTCAGGTCGTGGTCAGTTCTCTATGGAGTTCTCACACTACAACCCATGTCCTAAGAACGTAGCTGATGAAGTAATCGCTGAAGCAGCTGAGCGTAAAGCCGCTAAGTAATTAGTAGTTAAGCGCAAAAGAAGCCTCGCTAGTGCAAACTGGCGGGGCTTTTTTATGCCTATAAGGAAATGAAATGAGAGAGCTTAAACTAGGCCTATACCGCCACTACAAAGGCAACGAATACGAAGTATTTGGCACCGCTAAGCATTCAGAGACCTTAGAAACCATGGTGCTATACGTGCCGCGATACGGACAAGGTGGTTACTGGGTGAGGCCGCTGGAAATGTTCTTAGAAGACGTTACTGTAGAAGGCATTACACAACCTAGATTTGCGTTTATAGGCGCATAAAAAAGGCCCCTAAAAAGGGGCCTTTTTATTGCTGCGCGACTGGTTAGGGCGCAGGAGGTCGAGAAGCTTCGTATGGGTCATTCTCTGTGCCCCATACGTCGAAGTGGTTGATTGCTGGGTCATCCAAATCTGTCGCGTTGAGCGAATCTTTAGGACGCGCTGCAGGGCGTAATATCCGCGACAAAGCACCTTGATCAACACCGCCGCGACTTACGATTCCATCGCGTGACTCAATTGTCTTAGTCCAGGTTTGCAGATAAGCCTCTGCAGATAAGAACAACGCTTCCATTGATGCTTTGAAGTCGTCGTTTACCACGGCTTCTAAATTCAGCTCTTCAACCAAATCCGCCAACATGCCGTATTGGGCGCTACCGTGAACGTCGATATTCCAGTCACGTCCTACGCCTTCATAATTGTCATGAACGGAGGGTTGTTCGAAGGTCATTGTGTTGGTGTTACCAAACAATGCTGCCAATGCAGGGAACTGGCCGAAGTGGTCATGGTTGCCGTAAAGTTCGAATGGATAGCTCACGTTTGCGCCTTGCTGGTTGTCGCCTCGAGAGCCGGCCTGGCCGGAAAGGCCATTGGTGTCGGTGCCATAACCGAGTGCAAAGATATTCACTCGGTTGGTTGGGTTTTCGGGTGTTGAAGCAGCCGCTTCCCATACTCCGCGAGTATGGTTAACGTCATTCTTATACCCGTGGGCTCCCCCGATCGGTGGGAAGATGTAACCGCCAGTTTTGTAGATACGTTCGGCTTGATCGGTGGTTGTGCCACCAAAGCTGCCGTGTGTAGACACGATAGGGTAAGGCGGTGTTTGTGCTTCAGACATGATGAGCGCTTGGGTCTTCATGCCAATTTCCATGTGGTCAATATCGAAGATAAAGCCAAATTCCATCATGCGCGCGTAGGTATACAAACCGATTGGCGTCATAAGGCGGGCATTACATTGTTTTGCTGACGGGTAGCAGGTGCTAGGGCCACCAGGTCTGCCTTCATGCCCTTGGTAAGGAGCGCAGTCTGGTGCATCGTCGCTATCGATAGGTGGTTCGCTTGGGATTTCGTCTGGAAACTCTTCTGGAGGCTCGGGGAAATCAGGCGCGTTATTTGCAACGGTAGGCATGCGTTCGCCACCGCCGCCAAAGTAACCGCGGAAGGTTGAGCCTGCAAATAAGTCACCTTTGTCGGGCGTTTGCGGACAGGTGTAGGTTGTCCAGAATTCGCCGGTACCATCAGAGCTACCTGGGCCGAATGGGTCTTCGTTGAGTGTGGCGCCTGTCGTTGGGTCGCGTAGCGTATCTACGCCGCCGACTGGGATGCCGCCACTGTTTTCACGGTTACCGAAGTTTAAGACTAGACCGTCGAAGATGCCGTTGCCGCCAAGCGCGTGATCGAATTCGTGAATACTGATGATTTGACGAACGCCCAAGTCCCACATTCGTAG
>JAPPPA010000110.1 GCA_028817755.1 Gammaproteobacteria bacterium
TTTGTGGCGCTCTACGCGTTTCTGAATATCCGCGGCTTCGCTTTGTTCAATCCATTGCGCTAGCTTCACCACATCGCTTAGGTCGTAATTCATCCAAGCGTTAGCTGGCGCGCCGTCACGTCCGGCACGCCCTGTTTCTTGGTAATAGGCCTCTACGCTTTTGGGTAGGTTTAAATGCGCTACAAAGCGCACATCGGGTTTATCGATGCCCATGCCGAAGGCAATGGTGGCGACCACGATTAAGCCGTCTTCTTTTAAAAAGCGGTCTTGCGCTTCTCGACGCTCGTTAGCGTCCATGCCCGCGTGATAATAAATAGCCTTACGGCCTTTCTCCATTAACCAAAAGGCTGTTTTCTCTACGGCGTTGCGAGATAGGCAATAGACAATGCCAGCCTCGTTCGGGTGGTGTTCGTCTAAGAACGCCAACATACGCTCTTTCGCGCTTTGGCCCGAGCTGATGTGATAACGAATGTTGGGGCGATCAAAACCCGCTACGAACCGCGCGGGGTTGTTCAGTTGTAGGTTATGAACAATCTCGTCTTGGGTGCGTGCATCCGCCGTTGCGGTGAGTGCAATGCGCGGCACGTTAGGGAATGCCTGCGCCAGCTGGTGCAGCTTCATATATTCGGGGCGGAAGTCATGGCCCCATTGCGATACGCAGTGCGCCTCATCAATCGCGATTAGCGAGAGCGGTGTTTGTTGCAGCAGGCTGAGCGTGTCTGGCATTAGTAGCCGCTCTGGCGCGATGTACAGCAGTTGCAGCTCGCCTGAACGCAATTGCTGAATCACGTTGAAGGACTCTTGCGCCGAAAGCTGCGAGTTTAAATACGCAGCTTTAATACCTAAGGCTTGCAGCGCCGTGACTTGGTCGTGCATTAAGGCAATTAGCGGTGAAATCACCAAACCCACGCCGGGGCGCAGTAAAGAGGGAATTTGGTAGCAGAGCGACTTACCACCGCCGGTGGGCATAATCACCAGCGTATCTTGGCCTTGTTCTACCGAGCCAATAATTTCTGCTTGTTGGGGGCGGAATTCGCTATAGCCGTAGTAATGCTGAAGCGTGTCGAGGGCAGTGTTCACTTAGGCTTTCTTCACCACCGATGATTTCAGTTTCATCGGCCCCATGCCATCGACTTTGCAGTCAATGTCGTGGTCGCCATCCACTAGGCGAATGTTCTTCACTTTGGTGCCGACTTTTACGACCAATGAAGAGCCTTTTACCTTGAGGTCTTTGACCACCGTAACGGTATCGCCATCTTGCAGCAGATTGCCTACTGCATCTCGAATAACCGCAGTTTCCTCGGCATCACCGTCCTGCGACCACTCGTGTCCGCACTCGGGGCAAACCAGCATAGTGCCGTCTTGGTAAACGTATTCAGAGCCGCATTCAGGGCAGGGAGGCATTGCGCTCATGGGAAGCAATCGCTAGACAAAGAAAGCCCTAATTTTAGAGCTTTATGTGAGGGTTATGCGGCCGATTTTGAGCTATTGCTCTGGTGCGGTACAGCCTCGCGCAGTAGCCGCCCCTTTGTAATAAGCGCGTTGCAGTGAGCCAGCATTAATAGCGGCGTTTACGGTTTTGGTATGGCGCTCAGCGCCACTGAGTTTACGTACCCAGCCACGAAATGGAATGACGCCGGTGGTGGTGTTGTGAATGGCGTCTACGGCGGCACCTTTGGCCTTTTCTGTGCCTTTAGTTAGCCAGCCTTGTTCGGCTTCGTCATCCGCGTCTACATCGGGGCCGAGTACAGCATTGAGGTCAATGACGCGTTGTGCAAGGTTGTCGCAGCTGACTAACTCAGGCAGTGCGTAAGGCGCGGCAAGTGCGTCTTGCAGAATAGGTGGGATTTCTACTTGAATAAGATTGAGATCATTTAGTGGTGCGGTCAGGGCGCTGCTAACGTTGTTGCGATCTTGCGTGGCGCAGCCGGTGGCCAGCAATGTTGTAAGTGCTAAGGCTGCAAAGTGTCGCGCATTGCGTTGCATAGTGATCTTCCTCATTCCGGTTATTGCTGTGTTTTTGTTTATCTTAAATGTAAATTGCCGTTAGCATTGATAAGTGGATTAGATTTTCCGCCTTAACATCACATTGACCAATTCAAATGGACCCGATTTCTCAAGGCATTGTTGGCACTACGGCTGCGCAACAGTTTCCTAAACTTGCCCAAAACAAGCGCCAGCTCATCGCGTTAAGCCTGCTGGGTTTTTTAAGCGGTATGGCGCCAGATATAGACGTGGTGATTCGCTCTAGTGAAGACCCCATGCTGTTTCTGGAATACCACCGCCAGTTCACGCACTCGTTTTTGTTTATTCCCTTCGGCGGCTTGCTGTGTGCGCTACTAGGGCAGTGGTTATTGGGTAAAAGAGCGGGGCTAAGTTTTAAAGCGACGTATATCGCCTGCACGGTTGGCTACGCCACGCATGGTTTATTAGATGCTTGCACTAGCTACGGCACACTGCTGCTATGGCCGTTTAGCGATATGCGCATTGCGTGGCACAACCTACCTATTGTGGATCCGCTACTGACCTTTCCATTAATCACATTTTGTGTAGCGCGAATTAAAACAGGCAAAACGGTTTGGAGCCGCATAGCGCTGATATGGCTACTCGCGTTTCCCGCTATCGGCATCATGCAGCGGTCTCACGCCACCGCGGTAGCGACTGAACTAGCAGGGCAACGCGGTCATGTGATCGAGCGACTAGAAGTGCGTCCCGGCTTTGGCAATCTGTTTGTTTGGAAGTCCATCTACCAAACAACGGTAAACGGTGAGTCCACCTACTTTGTCGATGCCATTCACGTCAGCACCAAAGAAAAGGTTTACCAAGGCACCTCAATCCCAGTGCTGAATTTACAACGCGATTTCCCGTGGCTAGACCAACGCAGCCAACAAGCTAAAGACGTAGAGCGCTTCCGTTGGTTTTCAGATAACTATCTCAGCGTAGACCCCGCCAACCCAAACCGAATAGTAGATAAGCGCTACTCCATGATGCCGCATGAAATAAAGCCGTTTTGGGGTGTGGAGCTATCGCCGAGCAGGTCGGCAGATGGATATATTGATTACACCGTTACCCGCGAAGTGGAAGAAGGGGCCTTTGGTGTTTTGTGGAAGATGATTCGTGGGATGGGGCTTTAGGACTAACGCTAAGTTCAGTGGACCCGGTGTAGTGAAGCGAGGAACGAGCGAAACGGAGCCGGGGTCCGCTGCAACGACCTGTTAGGTTTTGAGCTGTGAATACTCAAAATGAAAACCCCTTTGCTTTATAGGTTTGTTTGATCTCTGACAGGCTAGTAAACCAAGGATTCGGTTCAAGAGCTATAGCCTCGTACATTGCTACCTCAAAGGAATCTTCATCAGCCTTTGGGGCTGGGTGAAGTTCATATCTGCCGGACTCCACCCAGCCAAAAAAATTACGCCAAGGACTGCGGCGATTTGGAGTTAAAAATACGGGGCGGAGATATTGCCCCATTGCGTTATAGAAAATGACTACTTGATCTTCTACGTCACAGCCTTCATAGGCTTGAATAGCATTTTCTTCGGAACTGAAAATTTCGACTGTTCCATCTTCGATAAACGCAAAAATCATGTGCAGAATTATCTAGAGAAACCTAACGCCAACCATCAGCCGACCGCTTGGAGCGGAGCCGAAGGCGTAGCGGAAAGTGGGTCGGCTGCATGGTTTTGTTAGCTTGCGAACCCCAAATCTTGACATAGTGCGTAACTATTTGGATCTGCGGTTTTGAGCAAAGTTTGGAATTTTTTGTCTAACGTAACCAAACGGGTGTTTGAAAGATGAAGTGAGAACAATATGAAAAAATCAAACACATCGTTCTTTTGGAATTTTGCACTGTTCTTATACATCG
>JAPPPA010000049.1 GCA_028817755.1 Gammaproteobacteria bacterium
TATAGGTTCAATATCATGTGCGCAATAGCCCACTTCTTCGCGTAATTCGCGTTTGGCGGTGGCGAGTGCGCTGGCGTCTTCAGGATCCATACGGCCGCCGGGGAAGCTGACATGCCCAGACCAAGGGTCACCTTCGCGAATGGCTCGTCGCATTAACAATACTTCGTTTTGCGCTTCGTGTTCGCGAAGCAAGACGCATACCGCAGAGCGCACCATGCGATGGCGGCCGGGTATTTTGCGTGCGCGATGGGCGCTAATGTGTTGGTCTAATGTAAAGTCAGTCGGCATATCGTTATAGTGGCGCCGCTTCGGTCTCTCTTTCTTACTCTCATCCTAACTTATGTTGTTAGAACAACTCGCGCTTTTTGTCATAGCGGTGATCGCTAACCTGTTTTCTGCCCTAGCCGGTGGCGGGGCCGGATTGCTGCAATTCCCGGTGCTGCTGTTTTTAGGGCTGCCGTTCGCGGTTGCCTTGGCAACGCATAAAATTGCGTCGGTTGCGTTGGGTTTGGGCGCTACCTTGAGACATCTACGCAGCAGTGAATATGAGCGTGCGTTTTTTCTGTTTATTTTGCTGACCGGTGTGCCGGGGGTGTTGCTCGGCGCTTGGGTGATATTGGACGTGCCCGAACGTCCTGCGCGTATTGCTCTGGGTGTATTAACACTGGGGCTAGGTATTTATTCGTTTTTCAAAAAAGAACTCGGCAAACACTACCAGCCAAAGCACCGTCAAGGTCCCGCACTATGGGGCGGCGGTTTAATGTTGTTTGTGATCGGCATTCTCAACGGTTCGTTGGCGTCCGGCACGGGGTTGTTTGTCACCATGTGGCTGATTCGCTGGTATGGCATGGATTACCAGCGAGCGGTGGCGTATACGTTGATTACCGTGGGATTGGTTTGGAACGGTAGCGGCGCAATAGCGCTAGGTTTCTTGGGCGAGGTTAAATGGGCCTGGTTGCCCGCGTTGGTGGCGGGCTCTTTAATTGGCGGCTATTTGGGCGCTTCGCTAGCGATTGCGAAAGGTAATCAATTGATTAAACGCAGCTTCGAAATCATCACCGTGGCGGTGGGATTGAAGCTGCTGCTGGGTTAACAGAGCGCTAGCGGATTAAGCTGAGCTCGATTGTACTGCCGTTAAGGCTACTGCTGTTTTCTATACGAGTGACTTCAGTTGGATCGGCCTTTAGGTAGCCACAAAACTCACCGACTTCACAGTACATGCCGTTATTGTCCAAGTCAGACGAGGCGCGCACGATGTAGTCGCCTGCAGGTACGCCGTCGGCGGTAAAGCTGAAGCGTTGGTTATTGTCGATTTCGGCTTTCACGAAGTGTTCGCGACGTAGGCTCTCTGGATTTAAGAATTCAACCAGCATTTTTGCAATGCCCGTGCCGCGCGGAAGGTAGTTTTCGCCATGGGCGCTGATGGAAAGGTAAAGCTTTTCATCGCCGCTGCTGAGCACGATGACATCGTTGTATAGCTCGGTGCCAAAGTTGCTGCGGTCGATGCTGACTTGCCACTGACCAAGGCCATACTCATCGGTATCTACGGCGGTTACGTTAAGCCAGTTTGGTTTATAACTAATAGTGACTGGGCTTGGATTGGCTTGATTAGCTTCGATTTCAAACATGAGCTGCTCAAAGCGGCCACCAAAGTTAAGCTCAGAAGGGAGAGCCGCAAGGCGAAGCGCGTCATGCGTCATGTCGTTGGCGTAGCTGGTTTCTTCTAGCGCGGTTTCAATCGCTTTTTCAGCGTCGATGCGGCCCCAGCCGTGATAGTCGTCACGTCCCATTGCACCCGTGTCTTGGGTGAGCTTGTTTTTCACTAGCATCCATTCCAGCGCAGAGGGGCTGAAGCTCGGCCAAATGCTTGCCATCAGGGCGAGCACGCCAGATACGTGTGGCGTGGCCTGGGAGGTGCCTTGCATATTTACGCTGCCATAGCCTTCGCTTCCATCGGCAGCGATATAACCACCTAGGCTACGAATGCGTTGGCCACCTGCATTAGCGGTGTTGTCGCCACCCGGAGCAATCAGGTCAATAGCGTTGCCGTAGTCTGAGTACCGAGCGATTTTTCCGTAGAGGCCAGAGGCGGCAACCACCATGAGACCGTCGGTCTTTAGGCTGTGGCCGTCGTGAACATCTAGACGACTGCTGTTATTGCCTGCCGCCCAAACAATTACGCTGCCAGCGTTACGCGCAGCGTTGATGGTCTGGCGCAGGATGTTGGAGTTTGAACGCGGTAAGTCGATGCTGAGGTTGATAACTTTGGCAGGTACGGCGGCTTTAGTGCCGGCGCTGTTATCTAAGCCTGCCGCCCAGAGGATGCCCTGCATGGCATCGTAAAGTGAGCCGCACACGCAGCCCGGCTGCATGATCTTAATTGGAATGATTTTGACGTTAGGTGCAATGCCAGCAATGTCTACGCCGTTATCTTTTTGGGCGGCAATAATCCCGGCCACGTGAGTGCCGTGTTGCAGGTTTAGGTCTTTGGTGGCTGCTGGATTGTTATTGTCGTCAACATAGTTCCAGCCATCCACAAAGGCATGTTTGAGATCGCGGTGGTTTAGCATGAAACCCGTGTCGATCACCGCAACGTGCACATCGCTGCTGCCGGTGGTGGTGTTCCAAGCATTTTCAACGCCGATCTGTTCAGGGCCCCATTGTTGGGCTGCAGCACTGTCGTTGGTATCAATACCGGCTACGCTGAGTTCAACGTTAGGCTCTACTGAATCCCCCAGTAGGTTTTGTAATGCACGCGAAAGCATGATGCTGTCGAAGCGCACGCGCTGATGTGTGTCGCGAATGAGCTGACGGCGTTGGCGGTATTCACGCAACTTGCGGAAGCCGATGAGTGGGTTGTTTAGTAACAGTTCTGGCTGATCAATTTTGAGTAAGCCTAGGCCTTCGATGGTGCCTTCGACGACTTGCCCTAAAACGCCAAGGGTTTGCAGCAAGCCGAGGCTGCGGCTAGAAACAATGAATTCACCAACAATGATGTTGCCACTAAGGCTGAAGCCGTGATCGCTAGCGCCAACGCTGTTGTCATGGAAGCTAAGGGTGTATTTCAGGCGGTCACCGCTTTGATGGGCGACTTCAATAAAGTAATTGCCGTTTTGAGGTACGGCGAGTGATTCGTTGCCATTGTTGCTGAGGCTGGCGTCAATAAGGTTGAGCTGGTCGTCATACAAATAGAGGTCGGCGTCGGCAACATCTACGGTGTCATCGCTGGCGGTGAGTTGAATGCCAGTGCCTTGTTCAAGTGTGGCTTGGAAAAAGTCGCGGCGGTCGTCGTCAAAACGCGTTACTGCGCCAATAATAGAAGCATTGCGGCCATCTTGTTGTGGAATAGCGAAAGCGCCGTAGCTGGTGTCGTTGTCGTCTTGGCGAGCGCTGGGGTCAATGCCCATGTTTTCGCCGTCACCGCTCATGCCTTCTGGCAAAAGGATTGTCGCGCCACTATTGGTTACCGATGTAGGGATGATATCGGTGGTAATGGTGTTTGAAATGAGGCTGCCGCCGCTGCGATTGGCAAGTACGTAATAGTTATAACGTTTGCCGCCGTCGACAGTTGCGTCGGTCCACGTTTCGGTGTCGGCTGCTAGGTAAGCGACACGGCTGTAATGATTGTCTGTGGTTTCTTTGCGGAAGATGCTAAACGCGATTTCATCGGCGCTGTTGTCTTGCCAAGCCAGGTCAACATCATTGCTGGCGTTGATGGCGTGACTTAGGTTTGTTGGATTGATGGGTTCTGCTGGAACGACATCTGCCGCACGAGAGTCACGACTGCTGTCGCTCGTGTCGGTAGCGCTGC
>JAPPPA010000289.1 GCA_028817755.1 Gammaproteobacteria bacterium
GCACCGTCGGCGAACGCGCCGAAGACGTGTTCTTTATCACCGATAAAGACCGCAACCCGATTACCGACCTCGACTTACAAGAACAACTTCGTCTAGCGCTAACTGAAGAACTAGACGCGCATCAATCGGCTGCCTAATGCACCCATCAATCAACGAACTACACCCCTATCCGTTCCAAAAGTTAGAAAAACTCCTAGCTGAAAAACCTTGGGCAGGCGAAGGTGACCCAATTCGCCTAACCATTGGCGAACCCCGCCACGCGCCACCACAGTTTGTTTTAGATGTATGGCAACAAGCACTACCGCAAGTCGCCAAATACCCAACTACTATCGGCACACCAGAGTTACGCAACGCTATCAGCCAATGGCTAAAACAGCGCTTTAATGCAAACGTTAGCGCCGCCAACCAAATCCTGCCAGTTAACGGCACTCGCGAAGCCTTATTTGCCTTCGCTCAGGCACATATTGATACCACCGCTTCCATCCAAGAGCCCCGCCCTTCGACAGGCTCAGGGCTAGCGGAAAACGTTCGTCCTGAGCTTGTCGAAGGACAATCACTAGACAACCGACCTCTAGTCGCCAGCCCCAACCCCTTCTACCAAATTTACGAAGGCGCGGCTCTACTCGCAGGAGCCAAACCCTACTTTGTAAATTGTGATACCAGCGGCCTTGCTGACTTCGATTCAGTCAGTGCGGAAATCTGGCAGAAAGTGCAACTGGTTTATGTGTGCTCCCCCGGCAACCCAACCGGCGCTGTTGTTAGCAAAGAACAATGGCAGCGCTTAATCGCGCTATCAGATGAGCATGACTTCATCATCGCCGCTGATGAATGCTATTCCGAAATTTGGTTCGACGAACCACCGATTGGCCTACTACAAGTTTGTGCTGAAATTGGTCGTACCGACTTCAAAAACTGTTTGGTTTTCCACTCTCTCAGCAAGCGTTCTAATCTTCCCGGACTGCGTTCTGGTTTTGTTGCAGGTGATGCCAGCGCGCTGGCTAGCTTCCTCAAATACCGCACCTACCACGGCTGCGCCATGCCTATCCCGAGCCAACTGGCCAGCATTGAAGCCTGGGGTGATGAGAGCCACGTAGAAGAAAACCGCAGGCTCTACCGCGAGAAATTCCAGCGTGTATTGGAAATCTTAGAACCGGTAATGGAAGTCAAAAAGCCAGACGCCAGTTTCTATCTCTGGCCAACGCTAAACGACATCTGCGGCGGTGACGACGAAGCCTTTGCTCAAGGCTTACATCACCAGCAAGGCGTTACCGTATTACCCGGTAGCTATCTTTCACGCGACACCAACACTGGTAACCCCGGAGCTGGTCACGTGCGTATCTCATTAGTCGCGTCGGTGGACGAATGTGTAGAAGCCGCCCGCCGTATTGCTGAGTTTGTAAACGCCAATAAGCCCTAAGCGCCCTTCGGCAAGCTCAGGACAATCGGCGCATCGGGGCTGACGCGTAGCGGTAAATCTGCGAAAATGCGCGCCATCAAAATCACCTATCCATTTGGAGCCAGCCTTGTCTGACTTACAGAACATCATCGAAGAAGCCTTTGAGCGCCGCGCGGACATCACCCCAAGCAACGTAGACGCTCAAACCAAAGACGCTATTAACGAATCCATCATGCTGCTAGACAGCGGCCAAGCTCGCGTTGCCGAGCGTGTTGGCGACAGCCAAGAATGGAAAGTAAACGAGTGGCTGAAAAAAGCCGTGCTGCTTGGCTTCCGGATCGAAGACAACGCGCCTATCGACGCTGGCTACACCAAGTTCTACGACAAAGTGCCAATGAAATACGCGGACTGGACCGAAGAACAGTTCAAAGCCAGCGGTACCCGTGTAGTACCAGACGCCATTGTGCGCAAAGGTTCATACATTGCTGAAAACACCGTATTGATGCCTTCATACGTCAACATCGGCGCCTATGTAGACAGCGGCAGTATGGTCGACACCTGGGCCACCGTAGGCAGCTGCGCCCAAATTGGTAAAAACGTTCACCTTTCAGGCGGCGTAGGCATTGGCGGCGTACTAGAGCCACTACAAGCCAGCCCAACCATTATTGGCGACAACTGCTTTATCGGCGCTCGCTCAGAAGTGGTAGAAGGCGTGATTGTTGAAGACAACTGCGTTATCTCAATGGGCGTATACATCGGCCAAAGCACCAAAATCTTCGACCGCGAAACCGGTGAAGTACATTACGGCCGCGTACCAGCAGGTTCTGTTGTGGTTTCTGGCAACCTACCTAGCAAAGACGGCACGTACAGCCTGTACTGCGCCGTTATTGTAAAAAAAGTCGATGCCAAAACCCTAAGCAAAACAGGCCTAAACGACCTGCTTCGCTCAATCGACGACTAGAAAACGGGATTCGGGATTTGAGATTCGTTTCCCGTTAGTCCTGAGCCTGTCGAAGGACGAAACCTGTTATCTATGTTTAGATATACACTAAGCCTCGGTTCTTCCGAGGCTTAGTTATTTCAGGCCCATGCCAACCATAAAGAAACAAACATGAAGCTCTACGGCATCCCCAACTGCGACACCATTAAAAAAGCCAAGAAATGGCTAGAAGCCAACGGCGTTAATTACGAATTCCACGACTACCGCAAACAAGGCGTAGACGGCAACTGGCTACAGGCCCGTTGTGAAGAACACGGCTGGGAAAACGTACTTAACCGCCGCGGCACCACTTGGCGCCAGCTAGACGAAGACACCAAAAACAATGTCGACGCCGCCAGCGCGATTGAGCTGATGCAAGAACACCCAGCCATGATCAAACGTCCGCTTTTGGGCCCACTTTCAGGCTCCACTAACGATACATACCTACTCGGCTTTAAAGCGGATGCTTACGAAGCAGCACTGTTATAAATATTGCGAATACTGAGCGCGTTCAATCACACGCCATTTACCGTTAGCCCTGAGCTTGTCGAAGGGCGAACCATAGTGCGAAACTTCCCTAAGCCCTGAAGCGCGCGAATTAACTAACAAACTATTAGCATGACCCCAACCCTAGCTCTCACCAAAGAACTCATCCGCCGTAAATCCGTCACCCCGGAAGACGCTGGCTGCCAAACACTGATTGCTGAACGCCTAGAAAAAATCGGTTTCACTATCGAAAACCTACGTTTTGGCGAAGTAGATAACCTCTACGCTACCTACGGTAACCCAGAGGGACCAACCCTGATGTTTCTAGGCCACACCGACGTTGTACCTTCTGGCCCAGAAGACGCATGGCAAACCCCACCGTTCGAACCCGTTGAAAAAGACGGCATGCTCTATGGCCGTGGCACCGCTGATATGAAAGGCTCCGTCGCTGCCATGGTCACCGCGTTAGAAGAAGTCTTCACCGACCGCCCCCAAATTAATGGCCGCGTATCACTGCTACTCACTTCAGACGAAGAAGGCATCGCCCAAGACGGCGTTAAAAAAGTCGCCCAACTCTTCAAAGAACGCGGTGAAAACATTACTTGGTGCCTAGTGGGCGAACCCAGCAGCACCAACACCCTTGGCGACGTAGTCAAAAACGGTCGCCGTGGTTCACTCACCGGCTACTTAACCGTTAAAGGTATTCAAGGACACGTCGCCTATCCGCACCTAGCCAAAAACCCATCACACCTAGCCGCCGCGGCACTCGCTGAATTAGCGGGCACCGAATGGGACAAAGGCAACGACTTCTTCCCGCCTACCAGTTTCCAAATTTTCGACCTGCATATGGGCGATGGCACCACCAACCTTGTGCCAGGAGAACTC
>JAPPPA010000164.1 GCA_028817755.1 Gammaproteobacteria bacterium
GCTTGATAGTCTGCGCAGCCAATTCAAATCAGACCCAGACAAGTTACAAATACTCACCGCGCTGACCGATTGGGGCCAGCGACTTAGAAAGCATATATAGCACCTATCGCCACGGAACCCACTGAACCCACGGAAAATGATTAAAAGGCCGTACGCCGCCTTTTCTATTTCTGTGTTTTCCGTGGATTCCGTGGCCATAAAAAACCGAGGCAAAGCATGACTGCTCAACCCAACCCACATTATCCAAAGCTACTGGAACCCCTAGACCTAGGCTTTACCGAATTGAAGAACCGCGTATTGATGGGTTCTATGCATACCGGCCTAGAAGATCGTGAAAAGAAATTCCCACGTTTGGCGCGTTATTTCGCCGAGCGTGCTGAAGGTGGCGTGGCTATCTCGGTAACCGGTGGTTTCTCGCCAAACTTAGAAGGCTCGTTCTATCCGGGCGCCTCTAAGATGAGCAGCAGCCGTGAAGTAAAGCGTCACCTGCAAGTGACTGGCGCGGTACACGAGGCAGGCGGCAAGATCGCACTGCAATTACTGCACGCTGGCCGTTACGCTTACCATCCTCTTTCGGTTGCACCTAACCGCATCAAATCACCAATCACCCCGTTTGCGCCGTTGGCGTTACCGGGCTGGGGTGTGAAAAAACAGATTCGTGACTTTGCTGCTGCCGCCAAATTGGCGCAAAAGGCCGGTTACGACGGCGTTGAAGTGATGGGTTCAGAAGGTTACTTCATTAACCAATTCTTGGTTGAGCACACCAACCGCCGTACGGATGAGTGGGGCGGCAGTTTTGAAAACCGCATGAAGTTGCCGGTGCAAATTGTGAAAGGCGTACGCGAAGCCGTAGGCCCAGAGTTCATTATTATTTACCGCCTTTCAATGCTCGATCTGATTGAAAAAGGCAGCACTTGGGAAGAAGTGGTTACGTTGGGTAAAGCCATCGAAGCTGCTGGCGCGACCATTATTAACACCGGTATTGGTTGGCACGAAGCGCGTGTTCCAACCATCGTGACCTCAGTGCCGCGTGCGGCATTCACTTGGGTGTCTGAGAAATTTAAGCAAGAAGTTAATATTCCGGTGTGTACCACCAACCGTATTAACGACCCAGAAGTCGGTAATGACATCATTGCTTCTGGTCAGGCCGATATGGTCTCAATGGCGCGTCCATTGCTGGCTGACCCTGATTTTGTTGTTAAAGCCGCGGCCGGCCGTGCTGACGAAATCAACACCTGTATTGCTTGTAACCAAGCCTGCTTGGATCACACCTTCCAAGCCAAAGAAGCCTCTTGTTTGGTTAACCCGCGTGCTTGCCACGAAACCGAGTTGAACTACGACAAAACCGACGCGCCGAAGAAGGTAGCGGTTGTGGGCGCTGGCCCAGCTGGTTTGTCTGCCGCTACCGTTGCGGCGCAGCGTGGTCACAAAGTGACCTTGTTTGATCAGGCCGACAAGATTGGCGGTCAGTTCAATATGGCCAAGCGCGTCCCGGGTAAAGAAGAGTTCGAAAACACCCTGCGTTATTTCGGTCGTTTGATTGAAACTACCGGTGTGAAATTGAAGCTGAACACCCGCGCGACTGCGTCAAAGCTGAAAGGTTTTGATGAAGTATTGATCGCTACCGGTGTAACTCCGCGTAAGCCAGATATTGAAGGTTTGGATCACCCGAAAGTATTGATGTACACCGACGTGTTGCGCGACGACGCGCCAGTGGGCAATAAGGTTGCGGTAGTTGGTGCTGGTGGTATCGGTTTTGATATCTCTGAATACATTACTCACCAAGGTGAAAGCCCAACGCTGAACCCTGAAGAGTGGAACAAAGAGTGGGGTGTAGATACTTCTTACCAAACTCGTGGCGGTTTGAAGCCGAAAGAGCCATCAGCGCCGGCGCGCGAAGTGACGTTGCTACAACGTAAAGACGAGTCACTCGGTAAGCGCCTAGGTAAAACCTCTGGTTGGGTCCACCGCACCACACTGCGCGACAAGAACGTGAAGATGATGGGTAACTGTCAGTATCACAAAGTCGATGACCAAGGCTTCCACATTTCTGTGGGTGACGAGCCAATGATTTTGGACGTGGACAACGTCATTATCTGTACCGGTCAGGAAAGCTTGCGTGAACTACTCGCGCCGCTAGAAGAAGCTGGCGTAAATGCCCAGTTGATTGGTGGTGCTGATGTGGCCTCTGAACTCGACGCCAAGCGAGCAATTAATCAAGGTAGCCGTGTTGCGGCTGCACTGTAAAAGGATTTAGAAAATGGCAGCAGCATTAGGTCTGTGGAATAAAGTCTCACAAAAGCCGGGCGGCAAATGGCTGTTCAGTAAAGGCTTGTGCATGAAAGCACCTTACTTCGGCACTATTAAGCCAATGTTTTTGGAGCTTTCTAAAGAGCGTTGCGTGGTGACGTTTAAAGAGCGCCGCGCCGTGCATAATCACATCCAAACCGTACACGCGATTGCGATGTGCAACTCAGCTGAACTAGCTGGCGGTGTGTTGTGTGACGTAGCGTGCCCGAAAGAAATGCGTTGGATTCCAAAAGGCATGACCGTGGAATACAAAGCGATTGCTAAGGGCCGCTTAACCGCGACCGCTACTATCGAGAAGATTGAAGTGGGTGAAGCGCGTGAGGTGATTACGCCGGTTTCTGTGACTGATGAAAAAGGCACAGAAGTATTCCGCGCTGACATCAAAATGTGGGTGTCGCCGAAGAAAAAGAAAGCGGCATAAACGCTGTTCTAAGGCATAAGAAACCTACTGAAAAGCCGACACCTGTGTCGGCTTTTTTGTTTTACTAGACGGCACAAAATATAGAGGAGAACCGAGTGATAGCTTCGGACAAATTATTAAAACTTTGGCAGCGTTGTGATGCGGTGCCTGGCGGAAAGCGCCTGTTTTCTACGGTTTTCAGCGCGCAAGCGCCTTACTTTTTCACCATTAATCCCTTGCTCACCAAAATTGAGCCGGGCACTGCTGTGGCGGAAATGGCGGATCGCCCTTGGAAGCGTAATCACATCAAATCGGTACATGCGATTGCCATGTGCAACTTGGCGGAATACGTAGTGGGTGCAGTTGCCGTTGCCTCGATTCCGGATGACATCCGTTGGATTCCATCAGGCATGCAGGTGCAATACACCAAGGTGGCCCACGGCAAGCTGACGGCCACAGCAACCGTGGCTACCGAGTTTCGTAGTGGCAAATATGTAGAGCCGGTAAAAATTGATGTGACGGATGCGTCTGGCGAAACGGTTTTTCGTGCCGTTGTCGACATGCATATGTCGCCTAAGAAAAAGGCCGCCTAACATTCTTCAGGTTTTAGGTCAGATGGAAATGAACCGTCGCCCCGGAGCTTGTCGAACAACGGAGACACTTGAGAATAAGAAATGAGCAAACACGCGCCTTTTAAACTATTCCGTATGGATATTTCATACTTCAGCGGCAAGCTGGAGTCTTACCTTAATTACAAAGGTATCCCGTTTGAGCGTGTAGAAGCACACCACACAGTGCTCTTCGATATCTTCAAAAAGACCGGCACCATGAAAGTGCCAGCAGTGAAAACCAGCGATGGCCTGTGGCTAAAAGACAGCACGCCCATGATCCGCTGGTTCGAAAAAGAATATCCAGATAACCCGGTTGTCCCTTCTGACCCTGCGTTGGCTTTTATCGCCTCTTTGGTTGAGGACTATGGCGACGAATGGCTCTGGCGTCCAGCCATGTGGTGGCGTTGGATGCCGAAAGTAT
>JAPPPA010000271.1 GCA_028817755.1 Gammaproteobacteria bacterium
AACCAGATGAATGTTTTGAGAAATCAATTCAACAGCAGCATGAATACATGCAAATCAGCTCTAAGTGGGCACGTGACTTCGGGGGCGGTAACACCATTCTGGTATCGCTAATCCAAAAAGAAGGCCACATCTACAACGAGCACTTCCTGACTAAGTTAAGCCAAGTAACAGACGAAGTATTCTTCGTTGATGGTGTTAACCGTAAGTCAGTAACCTCGCTGTTTACCCCTAATACTCGTTACATCGAGGTAGTAGAGGGCGGTCTTGCGGGTGAGGATGTGATTCCTTCGGACTATGTGCCGGACGAACGCAACTTTCGCCGTATTCGTGAGAACGTAGGTAAAGCGCAGATTATTGGCCGCTTGGTAACAGAGTCTGAGAACGGCGCGATGATCACCGCGGATATCGAAGAATTCGATCCGTTTACCGGTGAAAAGCGTGACCTTAAGAAGATTGCTGACCAGCTAGAAGCGATTCGTGGCAAATACCAAGACGAAGGTATCGACATCCACATCATTGGTTTTGCCAAGGTGGTAGGTGACGTAACCGATGCGATTCCAAAGGTAATTGGTTTCTTCTTCATCGCCTTGCTGTTTACCCTAATCATGCTTTGGCTATACCTAGGTTCATTTAAGCTTTCTTTACTACCACTCGGCTCAGCTATCGTGGCGGTAATCTGGGAGTTTGGTCTGTTCCGTTTATTTGGTTACGGCCTTGACCCCTTCGCGATTCTCGTACCGTTCCTGATTTTGTCAGTATCGGTATCGCACGGTGTGCAATATGCGAACGCTTGGGTATCGGAAATTTTCCACGATAAAACCCCTTATGACGCGTCTTTGATTACCTTCCGTCGCCTAGCGATTCCAGGTACCACCGCGTTGATTACAGACGTAACGGGCTTCTTAACCATTCTTCTTATCGACATCGACATTATTCAAGAGATGGCGATTAACGCTGCTCTTGGTATGGTGGCGATCATTATCACCAACAAGATGTTGATGCCGATCTGGCTGACTTACATCACTGTTGGCAACATCGAGAAGTTTAAAGAAGGTCAGATTAAGCGTGACCGTATGGGCGACGGCATGTGGAAACTGCTTGCTAAGTGCACACGTACTGGCCCTGCTATCGTTATTATTATCTTGGCCATCGGTGCTGCAGCTTGGGGCTTCTACAAGTATCCACAGCTACAAGTTGGTGATGCGCAAGCGGGTGTTCCAGAGCTATGGCCTGACTCTCGCTACAACCAAGATACTGACGCGATCGTAAGCAACTTCTCTATCGGTTCAGACATCATGACCGTGATCGGCGAAACCCAGCCAGAAGGTAACTCACATTACCAACTGATGGAGCAGCTAGATCGCTTCGAATGGCATATGAAGAACACCGATGGTGTGCAAGGCGTAATTACTCTAGGTACCTTCGCGAAACTAGTTAACTCTGGTTTCCAAGATGGTCGCCTAGATGCGGTACGTCTACCACGTAACAGCTTCTCTCTAGCGCAGTCGACTAACTACATCCCAACTACTTCGGGCTTGTGGAACGATAAGCGTGATGGTTATGCGATTCACATCTTTACTAAAGACCACAAAGCAGAAACCATCGTTCACATCGTGAATGAGATTAAGAAGTTCAACGCTGAGAACAAGGCTAACTTCCTCGCTCTGAAAGACGATGTTGACGAAGCTTATTGTGATGCTAAGTACGCTGCAGCGAGCACCTTGAAAACAGCAGATGACAAGGTTGCGATTCTGACTCAGGCCCGTTCTGATCAGGGCATTATCGATGCGGCTATCGAAGAGAGCAAAGCAGCATCAGCTGAATACGCTAACTACGACAAGATCTGCCCAATGAACTTCGCTTTGGCGACTGGTAATGTGGGTGTAATGGCTGCGACTAACGAAGTGATTAAGGCGAAAGAAATCGTCACGATTGCGATCGTATACGTGGTTATTCTGATCTTTATGTACCTGAGCTTCTGGCAGGTTGGCGGCGTACTCTGCGTTGTACTACCACTGTCGCTTGTTACGCTAACTGCGTACGGCGTTATGGCAGTACTAGAAATCGGTATGAAGGTTGCGACACTGCCGGTAGTTGCTCTCGCGGTGGGTATTGGTGTGGATTACGGTATCTACATTTACTCCACCATTCAGGAAGGTCTCTACAACGGTGAAGACCTTGAAACTGCGATGTACAACACCTTGCGTAAAACAGGTAAAGCGGTGGTATTCACCGGTGTTACCTTGGGCGGTGGCGTTGTGACATGGCTATGGTCTGACCTGAAGTTCCAAGCTGATATGGGCTTGATGCTGCTTTACATGTTCACCGCGAACATGTTCGGCGCGATCTTGCTGCTTGGCGCTTTGGCTCGCTTCATGGCGAAAGCACCTAAGAACAAGCCAGCTATCGCTCACTAAGCAATAGCGTTGTTCTGAAAAAGGCGCTACGGGTAACCGTAGCGCCTTTTTTTATGCCTGAGTCAGGCTGAGTTTATGCCTGAAACAGCTAATGTTAGGCACAAAAATATTTTTGCGCACTGCAACATTTTGCGTTAGGGTGTCAGCCAATCAGATTAATTGACTTCAGCGACACGAGGTATTTCGTATGTTGACCGAAGCAGAAGCAACTCAGGAATTAAGAGACTCCGGTCTCGCGATGCTCCACCTCCATGAAGCTATGGTGGCGCTGGAAATAGACGTTAGTAAGGTTTACAGCCAACTCGGTTTGTCTACCGAAAGGCTAGTAGAACAACTGCGTGATCGTAAATTACGTACCCGTCATGATGCGGTTGCCGCTTTCTGGCAGGCCGTGGAAAGTGTATCCGGTGACAAGGATATCGGGCTGCACTTAGGTGAATGTGCCCCGCTTTACCGTGGTCAGGTATTGGAGTATTTGTTCCTATCTAGCCTGACGTTTGGTGAGGGCTTAAAGCGCGCTTTGAAGTATCAGCGTTTATTCTCCGATGCGGCGCAAGGTGAGCTGGGTATTGAGGGCGACCAAGCGTGGTTAGCCTTTGACGTGGTAACCCACGCGACAGAAACGCCCCGCCATTTGGCTGAATGGCTAGCCTGTGTGTTTATTCGCTTTTACCGTTTTGTCACAAACCGCAGCTTTGTGCCTTCGCGTATTACCTTCCGCCACTCGTGTCCAGAAGATTTATCTGAGCATGAGCGTATTTTGCGGTGCCCTGTAGATTTTGACCGCGGCAGTAACCGCATCTATTTCGATGCGGCATTGTTAGAGGCGCGTTCGCCGCATGCCGAGCCAGAGTTGCTCAAGCTACACGAGCAAGTGGCAAGCAAGCAGCTTCATCAACTTGAAAAGCAAGACGTGGTGGGTGATGTGCGCAGTGCGATTGCCGAAGTGTTGGAAGAAGGTGGTGCGAACCTAGAAGGCGTGAGTGAGCGCTTAGGCTATCGTCCACGAGAGCTCCGCCACACGCTTTCTGAAGCGGGTACTAACTTCAACCAAATCCTGAACGACTATCGTCGTAATCTCGCTCGCCGCCTTTTGATTGAAACAGAAGAGTCGATTGAAAACGTGGTCTATCTCACTGGCTTTTCCGAGCCAAGCACGTTCTACCGTGCATTCAAGCGCTGGTTTGATGACACGCCAGCGGGTTTCCGCACCAAATACAAAGATCAGGCGATCGACTAGGCTGAACTAACCTGGGTTACAAATTTTGCGTAACAAGCTACCAAGCAAGCGCTTGGTAGTGCTATCC
>JAPPPA010000198.1 GCA_028817755.1 Gammaproteobacteria bacterium
AATTACACCCACCGACATCGGCCCAAATGCGGGCGGAGTGCCGGGAAAATTCCCCCCGAAACTGCCTTACCACCGCCCCAATGCTGTACATGTTGGCGCACGCGTTAAAGTCACGCTGGGTAACAAACCACTCACCGGAGTCGTGTTAGAACACAGCCCAGCCCCTAGCAACGTCAAACTCAAGAATATCGTTGAGGTTCTCGACGACAAGCCGCTGCTAGACCAAGCATCACTCTCACTACTCAATTGGGCCGCAAACTACTACGCGCACCCACTTGGCGACTGTGTTTGCTCATCACTCCCCACCGTACTCAGCAACGGCGAGCCTGCAGAGTTGACCGTCACCGAGCTATACCAACAAGCAGAATTAGACGCCGACAGCCTCAGCAAGTTGGAGCAAAGCCGCGCCAAGCAACAAGTAGCTCTATATAAAGCACTGCCGCAAACGGGCGGCTTAAGCAAAGCGCAAATTAAAGAACGCGGTCATAAGACTACAGCGCTTAAAACCTTGTTAGAAAAAGGCCTAGCCAAGGCCATTGAAGAGCAAATCCAGTGCCCACAGAATACAAAACCAAGCGCTGGACCTGCACTCACTGACGAACAAACCGAAGCCGTCGCGCAAATCAATCAGGTGTCTAATCAGCATCAATGCTTTGTATTAGAAGGCGTTACCGGCTCGGGCAAGACCGAAGTCTACTTACAAGCCGCAGCACACTGCCTAGCCCAAGAAAAGTCGGTACTTATCCTAGTACCCGAAATCGGCTTAACGCCACAATTCCTTAACCGTGTACAACAGCGCCTACCTGCTGCCATTACCGTTTTGCACTCTGGCCTTAACGCTAAAGACCGCAAAGACAACTGGCTCTTCGCTCAACGCGGTCAAGCCAAAGTCATTATCGGCACCCGCTCTGCCATTTTCACCCCCATCCCGAACCTTGGGCTCATTGTGGTGGATGAAGAGCATGACGCTGCGTTTAAGCAGCAAGACCAAATGCGTTACCACGCACGCGACCTAGCTGTCGTACGTGCTCACCAAACTCAAATTCCCGTTGTGCTAGGTAGCGCCACCCCAGCTAGCGAAACACTGGCGAATATCCAACGCGGCCAGTACAAGCGCCTACAACTCACACAACGCGCCACCGGCCAACGCGTACCATCAATTGCCGCCATTGACCTCAGAAGCCAAACGCTAAAGGACTACCTTAGCCAAACGCTGATTAACAAGATCAAGCAACACACAGACGCCGGCAATCAAGCGCTGTTATTCCTAAACCGCCGTGGCGTGGCGCCGGTATTGCTTTGCCACGAATGTGGCTGGAGTGCGGATTGCCACAGCTGCGACAGCCGCATGACATTACACCGTGGACAATATCGCGACATGTTGCGTTGCCACCACTGCGACGCCAGCCGTAAAGCGCCGCAACAATGCGGCAGCTGCGGCAGTAGCAACTTGCTTAGCGCCGGTGCTGGCACGGCAGGATTAGAAGAAACCCTCACCCAACTCTTCCCAGACAAAACCATTCTGCGGGTAGATCGCGACAACACACGCACCGCTTCCGCACTACATTCAGCCTTAGACAAAGCCGCCAAAGGCAAAGCCGATATTTTGGTGGGTACGCAAATGCTGGCCAAAGGTCATCACTTTCCTAAGCTCACACTCGTCGGCATTGTCGATGCCGATGCGGGGCTATACAGCAGTGATTACCGCGCCGCAGAACGTTTAGCGCAACAGGTGGTACAAGTTGCGGGCCGCGCGGGCCGCGAAGCGCCGGGCGAAGTGCTTATTCAAACCCATATGCCGGAACACCCGGTATTAGAAACCTTACTGAAAAACGGCTACGACAAAGCCATTAGCGCCTTATTAGAAGAGCGCCAAGCAGCGCTGATGCCGCCATACAGCCATATGGCCTTAATTCGCGTTTCTCATACCCGAGCAGACCGAGCCGAAGCGTTTGCACGCGCGGTGGGCCATTTCGCCGGGCAGTTTTCACAACAAGCCAACATCATGGGGCCTATTACGGCGCCCATGCCTAAGAAAGCCAATCGTTGGCATTTTCAGGTATTGATTCAAACGCAAACGCGTAGCGAACGCAGCCAGCTACTCGCACAGCTGGTGCCTGCGGCAGACCAACACAAGCTCGCCAGTGGCGTACGCTGGTCCGTGGATGTAGACCCGCTAGATTTGTTCTAGCGGCTCTATAAAGCTAGCCTTAACCCGCCCAAGAAGAACGCAACGGTACCGTGCGGTTAAACACCGGCTGCTCGGCGCTGTGTTCGTAGCGATCGGCCACAAAGAAGCCGGTACGCTCAAACTGAAAGTTCTGCTCCTGCGTAGCCTGCGCCAATGAAGGCTCAACCGGTACATCTTTTAATATGGTCAGTGAGTCTGGATTAAGGTTATCCAGAAAATCACCTTCACCACGATCCGGCGCTTCTACCGAGAACAGGCGATCATATAAACGCACCGTCGCACGCGCACAGTGGCTGGCAGACACCCAATGAATCACACCTTTCGGCTTCACGCCATCGGCAGGGTCAGCACCCAATGTTTCCGGCTCATAACGCACATGCACTTCAGTCACATTGCCGTCTGCGTCTTTTACGCAGCTTTCAGCAAACACTACATAAGCGTTACGCAGGCGAACCTTCTTGCCAATCACCAAGCGCTTGTACTTCTTATTCGCTTCTTCGCGGAAGTCGTCGCGCTCAATATAAATTTCTTTAGTGAACGGCAAGGTACGCGTTGGTATATCTTCACGCTCAGGGTGGCCCGGCGCGGTGAGCTCTTCTACTTGGTCTTCCGGGTAGTTCGTAATCACCAACTTAATCGGATCAAGCACCGCCATGGCACGCGCCGCGTTTGGCTCTAGGTTTTCGCGAATCGCCGCCTCAAGCATGCCCATATCGACAATACCGTCGGTACGACCAACACCCACCATCTCGCAGAACTTGCGTACCGACGCCGGCGTGTAACCGCGGCGACGAATACCACTAATGGTTGGCATGCGTGGGTCATCCCAGCCGTCTACTTTGCCCTCATCCACCAACTGCTTCAGCTTGCGCTTACTGGTCACGGTGTAATTCAGGTTAAGACGACCAAACTCATACTGCACCGGCTGCGCAGGCACCGGAAGATGCTCTAAGAACCAGTTGTACAGCGGGCGGTGATCTTCAAATTCCAAGGTACAGATAGAGTGCGTAATGCCTTCCAAGGCATCACTCTGACCATGGGTGAAATCGTAAATAGGATAGATGCACCATGCGTCACCCGTTTGGTGATGATGCGCCCGACGAATGCGGTAAATGATCGGGTCGCGCAGGTTCATATTGGGCGACGCCATATCAATTTTTGCGCGCAACACGCGCGCACCGTCTTCAAACTCACCGGCGCGCATGCGTTGGAACAAATCTAGGTTTTCTTCTGGGCTGCGCTCACGGTGCGGGCTGTTTTTGCCCGGCTCGGTTAGCGTGCCACGGTATTCACGCGCTTCTTCTGGCGACAGGTCGCAAACGTAGGCATCGCCATTTTTAATAAGATGTAAGGCGTACTCATACAAGGTCTCGAAATAGTCTGAGGCATAACGAATATCACCACTCCAATCAAAGCCCAACCACTGCACATCGCTCTTAATAGACTCGATGTATTCGGTGCTTTCTGTTTCTGGGTTGGTATAGTCAAGACGAAAAGTGCAGCGGCCTTCAAAGTGTT
>JAPPPA010000196.1 GCA_028817755.1 Gammaproteobacteria bacterium
GGGTGCAGCTCCAGTTTCCGACGATGTCACGCTGGATATTGAATGTTTTACCCGCGACATTGCCACTTACGCCGTTGCTTTGCATCGTGGCTTGAATAATTCCCGCTGTACCACAGCTATCTGCAAGTGCAACTCCAATACCTTTTGTATAGGTACCGTGGCGAATAGACCCAATGGAAACGAACTTTTCATTTTCTGGAAAATACCCATTTTCCAAAATATGTTCTTCGATATCTGGTCGGCTTGAATTGAGTAGAACAACAGCATCGGTCACCTGAGCCCTACCAACAAAATCTTGGTATCTCGGTACAGACAAGGTTGTTAACACCCCGATTATGACGAGCACCATCATGACTTCCATGATGGTAAACCCGTGTAACTTACGAAACATACCCCTATGCTCCCAATTGCCCTTCCAAGGCAATTTAATTGCGAACCCTCAAGTTGAATATTAGTTCAAGAAACCTTAGTAAAATGCCCGTTTACCCCATAAAAAAAGCCGCTTGTAAGAAAAGCGGCTTTTTTAGACTATTTAGTTAGCTTTTAAGCAAATGGATGCGTTAACACCATAGTGTCAGCCCGGTCTGGGCCCGTAGAGATAATATCTACCGGCACACCGGTCAATTCCTCAATACGCTTTAGATAGTCACGCGCGGTTTGTGGCAGCGCTTCATACTCTTGCACACCTACTGTCGAGTCCGTCCAGCCAGGCATGATTTCGTAAATTGGCTCACAGCGAGCAAAGTCATCAGCACCTAGTGGGGGCATATCGATGATTTCACCATCTAGACGATAACCGGTACAGATATTTACGCTTTCTAAGCCGTCCAATACATCAAGTTTAGTGATGCAGAAACCGCTGATACTGTTGTTAATGATTGAACGACGTAGCAAAGCCACATCTAACCAACCACAACGGCGATCACGGCCAGTCGTAGTCCCTTTCTCTTTACCGACAACTGACAAGTGATCCCCAACCTCACAAGCTAGCTCAGTTGGAAACGGGCCAGCACCAACACGGGTGGTATAGGCCTTCACAATGCCTAAGGTGTAATCAAAGTACGCCGGACCCAAGCCACTACCGGTAGCGGCACCGCCAGCTGTGGTGTTTGAAGAAGTTACGTACGGGTAAGTGCCGTGATCAATATCCAGCATTGCACCCTGTGCGCCCTCGAACATAACGTGCTCACCACGTTGGTTACCCTGGTACAGATACTCTGTGACATCGGTGACCAACGGCAACAACCACTTCGCCGCTTCCATCGCCCCGTTATAAACGGTGTCAAAATCAACAGCTTCGGCTTTGTAATATTCTGTGAGCATAAAGTTATGCGGCTCTAACGCGCGCTTAAGCTTTTCTGCAAACTGCTCTGGATCACGCAAATCAGCAACTCGCAAACCACGTCGAGCCACTTTATCCTCGTAACAAGGACCAATGCCGCGCCCTGTGGTACCAATAGCTTTAGCACCGCGCGCAATTTCGCGAGCCTGATCTAAGGCAACGTGATACGGCAACAATAGCGGGCAAGCAGAGCTAATACGTAAGCGATCGGCCACAGGCACACCCTGCTCAATCAACTTATCCCTCTCGCAGCGAAGCGCCTCTGGCGACTACACAACACCGTTACCAATAAGGCAAGTCACATCGTCACGCAAAATGCCCGACGGAATCAGATGCAGGGCTGTTTTCTTACCTTCAATTACCAAGGTATGGCCGGCATTATGGCCGCCCTGAAAACGTACAACCGATGTGCAACGGTCAGTAAGCAAGTCAACGACCTTACCTTTACCTTCATCACCCCACTGGGTGCCGATCACAATGACGTTACGACCTTTAACGTTTTGGCCCATTTAACTTTTGTCCTTAACTATTTTGGCAAAACGGTAGCAATAGCTACGCGTTAGTGACTTGCCAGCTTCCATCAATATTCTTTAATACACGATCGCAATTTTGTGCCGCGGCGTCCTGTGCGCCCGCCACATCTTCGACCACGCTTTCACCGTCTGCGCGTAATGCCACTATGGCCGCCTGCAAGCTTTCATTAGTTGCTTCAGCAGGCGCCAAAATACTTTGCGCGCTGCCACAAGCACGTTCACTCGCGTCAAATACCGCACCCAAGTCAGCACTAAAGCCGGTAGCCGGACGCGCCTGCCCAAATGCAGCACCTACGCTGTTATAGCGACCACCACGAGCGAGCTCACTACCCACACCCGGCACAAGCGCAGCAAATACCAAACCGGTGTGATAGCTATAACCACGCAACTCAATCAAGTCGACATGAACACTAAGTGAAGCATCTGCGGAGATAAGTTTGGCAGCGGCCTCTAGCTCGTCAATAGCCGCGAGAGCCTCGGGGGCTTTGCTTTTAAGTAATGCTCGGGCTTCATCAAGTACGCCAATATCACCGTGCAATTTAGGCAGCGTACAAATAATTTGCTGCCACTCAGTATCTAGCTCGGCTGCTTTTACATACTCGTGGATTTCTGTAACACGACGACCTTGAAGCAATCGATATAGCGGTTTCGCTTGCTCAACACTCAAGCCAAGCGCGTTAATGATGGCTCGATAAACACCGATATGACCGATATCAACATGTAGGTTCTTAATGCCCGCCTGCTGCAGTGTTGCGACCATTAAGCGCAAGGTTTCGTGATCTGCCTGCGGTGTATCCGCACCAAAAAGCTCGGCGCCAACCTGGGTTGGGTTACGTGAACGATGCGCGTTAGCCGGTGCGTCTCGCAACACAGAGCCCACGTAACAAAGCCGATTAATGCCTTCGCCGCCAAGACGGTTTGCATCAATACGAGCAGCTTGGGTAGTCATATCAGCTCGAATACCAAGCAGACGACCACCAGCTGGGTCTGTGAGTTTAAAAGTCTCACGCTCTAATGTGCTACCGACCCCGGTCAGTAAGGCATCCAAATGCTCAACCACTGGAGGCATACAATACTGGTAGCCCCAAGTAGCAAACAGATCCAGCAACTCACGACGCAAGCTTTCTAAGGCTTGAGCCTGGCCTGGCAAGGCTTCAAACATGCCTTCAGGTAGCATCCAGCGATCACTATTGGCAGTGCTCATGCACTTTACCCTTGTATAAGGTTTAACAAAATTAGGCCCCCAAGCATGGAAGCGAGACCAATTATACGAACTCTGCGGTCATCCATACGCGATAACGCAAACCATGTTTGGCGCGCGCCGCGCGGTGTAATGAAAGGCAGGATACCTTCCAATACCAACATCAGCGCTAAAGCCGTAATAAGGTCTTGTGTCATTTCACGCAGACGTAACTACGCCCCGCAAAGAGCGAGGCGTAGTTTTTTAATTACTTGTCAGACTTAAAGTAACGGAAGAACTCACTGTCTGGCGAAATCACCATGACATCAGAGTCACCACCCAAGCTGTTTCGGTAAGCCTCTAAGCTTCGATAGAAACTATAGAACTCGGCATCTTTACCGTAAGCGTTAGCGTAAATTTCAGCCGAGCGAGCATCACCTTCACCACGAAGTTTGGCAGCATCACGCTCCGCTTCCGCTAGCAAAATAGTGCTTTGACGATCAGCATCCGCTTGAATACGTTCTTTCGCTTCTTCACCGCGGGCTCGGAAATCTTTCGCCACACGTTGACGCTCTGCACGCATACGCGAATACACCGAACTCGTTACATTAGACGGCAATTCAATACGCTTCACAC
>JAPPPA010000123.1 GCA_028817755.1 Gammaproteobacteria bacterium
TTATAAAGGGTAGGTGTATGAGTGCAGAATCCGCTTTCTTATTGTTTTATTGGTTGGTGATCGGAAATTTAGTGATTGGCGTGCCGCTGTTATGCGTGATTAGCGTGGCGCTGCCGGACTTAATCAAAAGAGACTATTACCGGGAGCCGTTTTACGCGGCCAACGAGTTGCGTTGGCTGACGAGATTCCCCGTTTCCGTATTTAGCAATGCGGCGCTAGCCAGTATGTTTGTGTGGCCCGCGCTGGGTCGTAAACGTGGCGTAGTGCCAATGGGTGATGAGTTACCTGCGTGGTATCGAAGCTTATTGCAGCTTTATTTTTGGGCGACCAGCCTTTCTCTATTGATTGCCTTGGCTACAGGCGCTTGGCTTCTGGCTACGGGGTAGCCGCAGCCAGCATTTTTAGTAAGTCTGCGCTGGGCTCGTCCGCGGGATAAAACAACTCGATACGTAGGTCGGCAACCGTAACGTCTTGTGGCGTACCAAAACTAGCCAGCATCGACATCAAATTCATGGCTAAACCGCCTGCTTGCAGTGACATCGGTAGTAGTGGCGCTGGTGTGCCGTCGCTAACCGCGGCTTTCCAATCATCTGGCACGCCCGGTAAGGCGAGTAGCTCTTCTAGTAGATTTTGTAATTCTTCACTTTGTAAGGCGCGGGCTTCGCGACGTAAACGTTGCAGTGTGACTAAGGCAACGGTTTTCCAATCGCTAGTAAAGCGCCTTAGTCCCGCAGGGTGCAGGGTGAGCTTGAGAATATTACGAGGCCCGTCACCGCATATCTCTTGCCACATTTCATCGGCATCACCGCCTAAGGCAAGCAAGGTATCCATGCCTTTGTTAGTCATTAATACGTTCCAAGCTTGGTCAATCACCACGGCTGGGTAAGGATCATGGTGGTCGAGCTGCATACGTAAGGCGGCTTTAACCGAAGTCATGTCATCACTTTCAAGCGATCGTGCTTGAAAAATGGGCGCATAGCCACCGCGCGAAAGCATTTCGTTTTGTTCTTTTAATGGCAGCTCTAAGGTTTCTGCTAGTCGCAATACCATGTCGCGGCTGGGTTGGGATCGGCCTGACTCTAAGAAACTAATATGGCGTTGAGAGATGTCTGCTTCTACCGCCAATTGCAGCTGGCTATAGCGCCTGGTGTTACGCCAGTGTTTTAGGTGCTGACCAAATTCGTTGCCGAGAAAAGGCCCGGTACTTTCGTGAGAGCTTGCGTGTTCCATAAGTGAATTATTCCGCAGCGGTTAGGGTATTCAATTACCTCACAGGTAATTGCTGGCATTGACTCACTCGCCAACACTAACGGCTCCATTAAAACAGGAGCAAAGAAATGACTGCAAATGTAGCAACCAGTAAAGGCATTAACTGGAAGAAGTGGATTTTGTTTGATGTGCTATTGGCTTTTGTCGCCTTTAGCGCGTGGGTGGTTTACACCCATGGTTACATTGGCTTGTTTGAATTGGCGATTGCGAATGCTGCAACGACCCAAGTACTGATCGATTTGGTGATTGCCTGCAGCTTAGGCATTTTCTGGATGGTGCCGAATGCCAAGCAAAACAATATTAGCCCTTGGCCGTTTGTGCTGATGACGATCACCTTAGGGTCTATTGGTTTGTTGAGCTACCTATTTTGGCGTGAACACGTGACGGAATAATCGCCGCTTAATCAGCGTATAAAAGCCCGCCATTGAGCGGGCTTTGTTTTATGCTGGGCGCCAATATTGATACGGCAAGACAATCCACATGGCTGAGCAAATACTAAAAATCTCCGACGATTTCTGGAATATTCGAGGCGTATTCAAAATTGGTGGCGTTCTCAATATTGGCACTCACGCGTCCTTAGTCCGCCGGGCTAACGGCAAGTTTGTTTTGCTCGATGCCTACACCTTGCAAGGTGCGGTAAAAGAGAAGGTTGATGCACTGACTAATAACGGTGCGGATATCGAAGCCATCATTAATGTGCACCCATTCCATACGGTGCATGTGGCGCGTTCTCACGCTCAGTACCCCAATGCCAAGCTATACGGCACACAGCGCCATATAGATAAATTTCCGAACTTGCCGTGGCAGCCAGAACAAACCGAATCGGCTGAATGTGCAGCACTGTTTGCGGATGATTTTGAGTTTTCTGTGCCAGCGGGCGTCGACTTTATTTCTAGCAACGAGAACCTGCATTTTTCCTCGGTGCTGGCTTATCACAAGGCTTCGAAAACGATTCACTCAGATGACACCTTGATGTACATCATGTTGCCGGGCTTGCTCGGCAAGCTGAAAAAGCCTGAAGTGACATTCCATATGACCTTGCCCATGACATTAGAAAAACGTCCGGGTGCGGCTAATGATTTCCGTGCATGGGCGAAGCAGCTTGTCGAACAATGGCGCGATGCTGAAAACCTCTGTGCGGCGCACTCGGCCACGTTAAAGGCCAGTAGTAATCAAGGCAATAGCGTTGCTGAGCGTATTACCGCCGCTTTAGCTAAGGTCGAAAAAACGCTTAAGAGCCATGAAAAGAAGTTTGGCTAATGGCTAAATACGCTGCTCAATGCCGCTGTGGTGAAACATCGATTACGTTGTCGGCGGAGCCGGTAGCGCAGCTGGTATGCCACTGCGTGGATTGCCAAAAGGTTACCGGCAATGACTTTACCCAGATTGCATTCTTCCTGCCCGATGGTTGTGAGCCCAAAGGCGCGTTTGACGAAGTCACCATGCCTGGTGGTTCTAGCCACCCTAAAACGTATTACAACTGCCCTAAATGTGGCAGCTGCTTATATGCAACCGTGTCGGTATTGAAAGGGCAAGTGGGCGTGGTTGCTGAACAGATTCAACAACCTTTCGAATTTAAGCCCAAGTTTCATGTGTGGACGAGTGAGAAAGCTGAAGGCGTGGAAGTCGCCTCCGACGCCTTACAGTTTCCTCGTGGCCCGAATAAGCCGCCACATTTGGTTTAGCTTGCTGGCTTATTTGCAGTAAGCCTGAGGTTTACTCTCGCACTGGCAAACCGGTGTTTGATTCTTATAACAACGGGTTTGATACTTCTCGCCGTCGCACTCAACTGAGCATGATGGGCCTGACACAGAGGCGTCGTCGCACGAGCCTTGTTTGACGCCATCTGGGCCTACAGATTGGCACCATGGGCCGAACTGTTGCTTAATGCCATTGGGGCCAACGGATTGGCTGCAAGCGCCTAATGCGAAGACTAAAAATGTGGCTGTCAGTGCTTTTGCCATGAACCCTTTTTTCATGGGACTCTCCTGTAGTTTTGGTTGTTCTAGTACTTAGTGTATCGCCAAATAAATTAATTCAGTTTGGAAAGTTATGTTGTTGTGTTCGGGCGCTTAGGTTTATTGGCACCAAGCACTCGCACGCCAGCACTGCGCGCACGCTTCATTGACACGATCACAAGTGGCAACGTGATTGGTAGCGCCAGAATCATAGTGGCGCCGCCAAGCCAGAAAATAGTGCGTTCAGCTAAGTTGTTAGATGTCGGCGTTGGTGCCTGTGGTGTAAAACGAGCGCCAGAGTACAGGTGTGGATATGTGGCAAAACGCTCATGCATATTGGCCATCCACGCGCGTAATGCTTGCAGCTCCGGGCTTTCTTCTAAAGCAGCGATAGGTGCGTCGGGAATACTGGCGTGACACTGAATTTGCCCGAACAGCATCAGGTCGCGAGTGCCGG
>JAPPPA010000078.1 GCA_028817755.1 Gammaproteobacteria bacterium
TCTGCAGCCTCTCAGCTAGGGGATGATGCTGGACGCACAATACTGACCTATGATCCTCAGCGGCCTGCGACCGGATCTACAGGGTATGACAGTGGTGGTATTCCGTTTACGACCGCAGCACTTAATGATTCGCAGTTCTTTGGGCCAATTCCGCTCATTGGTGGTATTGGTTCACAGTTGGAAGACTTTGGTAACTCCATACTTGGCCTTGGGATTATTGGTGATGTCCTTGGGGTTTCTGGGCCGGCATTAGATGCTTTGCTGCTGCCTATCAATGCATTGTTAAGCACAATATTGACGACTTTAAGTGGCTTGGGGCTCGACGGCCTGTTGGCGACAATTGGGATTGTGGAAGGGCTAGTGCCGTCGGACATTGAATATATTCGGGGAGACCGCAGTGGTGAACAGCAAAATGGTGGCGCATTCAGAAACCGAGCAACCAGCGTTCTTGGCCCTATTTTGTCTAGCAACCCAGTTTATGTAGGCCCTCCTAACTTTGATTATCCAGATGAGTTTGAGAACCCAAGTGATGACGCTGCAGAACGCTATCACAAGTTTGCTACGGATAATGCTGGCCGAGCCCCAATGGTTTATGTCGGCGCAAATGATGGCATGCTGCATGGGTTTGATGCGACTACTGGTGAAGAGCGTATTGCGTTTGTCCCATCTCGAGTATTGAGTAATTTAGGGTCTTATTCCGACCCCGCGTTTACTCCGCAAGCTTATGTAGATGGGCAGATTAGCGTAGTGGATGTATATGGGCGGTACCCTGGGTGTGGTGCAACATCACCTTGTTGGCGAACGATTCTGACTGGGTCTTTGGGCCGAGGGGGGCAAGGTATTTTTGCATTGGATGTCACTAATCCCGGCAGTTACGACAGCAACGGGGTTTATCAGTCAGGTGATTTTTCTGAATCGAACGCCGAAGAGCTTGTCCTCTGGGAATTTACTGATGCCGGTTCGCTAGCTGGTCAAGTTAAGCAGTCGATAAATGATTTGCTCCAAGATACGATTTGTGGAGCTCTTGCAGGGCTGTGTGAAATTCCTTTACTGGGCCTTGGTGCGTTAATCGAAGACTCTATTGGTGCGAATCTTGTGGAACCACTGCTAGATGATGTCCTGGTTACTTCAGAAGAACAGGGTCATGCCGGATTAGGCTACACAATTTTGCAGCCAAATATTGTGCATACCGGAGCAGATTTTGGTTTTGGATCAGATTCAAATAGTACGGGTGATTGGGCGGTATTAATTAGTAACGGTTATAACAATACCGAGATTGACCTTGGTCTACAGAATGTAGATACCAGTATTAATGCGAGCTCCATTCTGTCATTTAGCCTTACCGGTAATGCGTATGCATACGCTATTGACCTTGAAACGGGCAGATTAGTGAAAACATTCGATACCGAGGTAGGGGCGTTTTTAGACCTTGGTCAGGTGTTATTGACGCCCGGCGTGTCAGTTGGATTGCCTGATTTAGTAGATGACAATAGCAGCTTACTGCAAAGCATTAATTTGCCTGTTTCGGTACCAAACGGCATGGCCACTTTAGCTGTGGTTGATGTCGAAAATGACTTAAATGTCGATTACGCCTACGGTGGTGACTTGGTAGGCAACCTTTGGAAGCTTGATTTGACCAGTACTGATGAAAATGACTGGGACTTTTCGGTTAGTATAGGGCCTACTGCGCTGTTTCAAGCCACCAACTTTAGTGGGGTACCTCAGCCCATAACAACTGAGCCAATGGTAATGCTACATCCGCAGCATCCTAGTTCGGAGGGTCAGCTTGTCTTGTTTGGTACAGGTGAGCTTTTGGAGGCTGATGAAGTAGGTGAGCAGCATTACACTCAGTCTATTTATGGCATTTGGGATCAAAATGATTCGAGCCCAATACAAACCAGTGACAAAACTGAATATCTGCGTCGCTTTATTATCGATAGTGTTAGCGTCAATATCGATACGGATTTAGATGGCACGCAAGAAAGCGCCATTATTAGGTTGGTTAGTGATGATACGTATGATTCCGATGGTAGCGGTGGCGCTGACGGCCCGATAGATTGGACCAATCACATTGGCTGGTATATGGATTTAGCCGAGGGTGCTACTGACGCTGCGGTAGAGCTGGCTGACAACCAAGGCGAGAGGGTTGTCGCTGATCCCGTACTGCGCAATGACAGATTGCTGATTTCAACTACCATTCCTGATGAGGCTATTTGTGAACCTGCCATCAGTAACTGGCTATTTGAGCTAGATGCGGCGGATGGGTCGCCGACTGTCTTTCCACCTTTTGATCTTAATGGTGATGGCGGGGTGACATTTGAGGATCGTTATACCGATGGTAATGGTGTTACCTCTACGCCAGCGGGAAGGTTCTCAGATGGAACTTACAATCCCGTACCTACAATCCTTTTGACGAATACAGGTCACGAAGTTCATTTAACTAGTGGCGCAGGTGGTGATATTGAACGCACTATTGTTAATCCTATAGGTTATGAGCGTTCACGATCTACCTGGCGCCAGTTGAGATAAAGGGGCGTTTACAGTCATGTACAAAGCATCCAATAATCAGGGTCTTTCTTTGCTTGAGGTGCTGATTACGTTAGCCATTATCGGCATCGTTGTAGCTTGGGCATTACCCAATTACCAACAAACTGTTTTGAACAGTCACCGTAAAGATATGCAGGGTGAAATGTTGGAGCTGGCCGCAGCACAAGAACAAGAGAGAACCTTAAATGGCTCGTATGCTGCTGTTGCTAGTTTTACTAGCGATAGTGGTCGTTATGATGTTGTTATAACGCTTCCTGCTGGCCAGAATTATCTTATTACGGCTTCGGCGAAGAGTGCGCAAGCTAGTGACACTGGTTGTACAACGTTAACTCTCGATGGGATTGGCAACCGTTCACCACACAGCTGTTGGGTTAAGTAAGTTAGTCACATACGTTTGTGCCGCCAAAATACGGGCAAAAAAAACCCCCGCGGGGAGCGGGGGTAAGTGCGTTGAAAGGCGTGCTGCCTTTCTTGGAGGAGACAAGTCGGTTGCAGAACAACCAAGAATAAATACGAGCGTTTTTATTCTTGGTGGCTCTGCGAGCCTAGCCAAGCTAGGCCGCAGATCCGAACCGGTCTTAAGCTACAGCAGCTTTAAGTTCGCCAGCTACTTTGCCAGCTAGCTCAACAGCGCCTTCAGCAACAACTTTAAGTTGGCCAGGGTAAACCGCTACAAGCTCTTTCTGAGCGTTTAGCTTGTCTTGAGCAGAACCTTCAGCTTTAAGAGCGTCTAGTTGCTTAGCAGCGGTGCCGCCTAGCTCGCCAGCAGCTTTGTTGCCTAGAGCAACTACGTCGTTAGCAGCTTGTTGTGCAACGCCAGCAACTTTGGTTGCTTTAGCTTGAACGTCAGCAAGAACAGCTTCAGCTTGCTTTTGAACTTCTTCGATTTGTACTTTGATATCAGCCATGGGGGACTCCAAAAATTCTTTAGGTTGTCGGCTGCGTTGCGTTTTGTGCGTTGCAGCATTTGTTGCAGCGCATCATATGGAAACCGATATGGGCTGTCAACGGTTTTTGTGAAAAAAATTGTGCAGTGCAAAATGATATCTAAAGATCAATAACTTAGCGTTATATTTTGCTCGTAATAGTATGGGTGCGCGAGGCGCTTCTAGAGG
>JAPPPA010000076.1 GCA_028817755.1 Gammaproteobacteria bacterium
GTCTTGTTGTTCTATTTGTACTACTTCGTCGCCTGCGCCTTATTCACGGCTTTTTGGTTCACCGTGTCGCCGCATCGCTGGCAATGGTGGTCTGTTGTCGGCTCTCAGTTGATTCTATTTGCCACCTATTACTCGGTGCAGGTATCGGTTGCCTTGCTGCAATGGCGCCGCCCCATGTTCGACATGATTCAAGGCGTACTCGGCACCACCGACCCAGAAACGCAGAAAGTAATCCAGCCAGATAGAACCGCTGAAGAAGTCAGCACGCTAAACACTGAATTGCTTGATCTGGCCCTAATATTTGTCGAAATCGCCTCGGTAGCGATTGTCGTCGCCGTTATGGTGCGTTTCTTCTCTAGCCACTACGTGTTCCGCTGGCGTACGGCTATGAACGACTACTACACCAGCAAATGGAGCCAAGTACGTCATATCGAGGGCGCCTCACAACGTATTCAAGAAGACACCATGCGTTTTGCCGACATCGTAGAAAACTTAGGTGTGTCGTTCATCGACGCCATTATGACCTTGTTCGCATTTTTACCCGTATTGTGGGGTTTATCCATTTACGTCCCTACGTTGCCAATCGTGGGCGAGATTCCACAGGCACTGTTCTTCGCTGCTCTGGCTTGGGCGATTTTTGGCACGGTCTTGCTCGCTGTGGTGGGTATCAAACTCCCCGGCTTGTACTTCAAAAACCAGCGTGTAGAAGCCGCCTACCGTAAAGAACTGGTGTATGGCGAAGACCACGAAGACCGCGCGCAACCACCGACGCTGAAAGAGCTATTTAGTAATGTTCGTAAAAACTACTTCAAGCTCTACTTCCATTACATGTATTTCAACGTAGCGCGTTATTTGTACCTACAAACGGACAACGTGCTGGTGCTCCTACTCCTTATTCCTGCCTTTGCCTTGGGTAGTATTACCTTCGGTATCTTCCAGCAAATTGCCTCTGCCTTTGGCCAGGTAAGTAGTTCCTTCCAATACTTAGTGAATTCTTGGAGCACGATTGTCGAATTACTGTCTATTCACAAACGTCTAAAAGCGTTTGAGAAAGGTATCAAAGGCGAAGAAATCATCGAAGCGTATGCGCCTGATTAAGGGGGGAAGCGACTGTGAAGTTAACAACAGAAAAATTTAACGCAATGGTTGCCGAGCATTGGCCCGAAAACCGTTTCCTCTGTGAAGAAATAACGCCGGAGATGGCGCTTGTCTCGCTTGAACCAAGCGAGTCCGGCATTCGCCCCGGTGGTTTTATTAGCGGCCCGGTACAGTTTGCCGCGGCTGATATGGTGCTATGGGTACTGGCGTCAGCAACACGCGACCGCCCAGAGCCTATGGCCTTAACATCCGACTTATCGATCCGCTACTTAAGGCCTTCAGCTGGCAAACGCCTCTACGCACGCGCAACGCTCAACAAAGCCAGCGGCCGCACCGTAATTGGCAGCGTCTCCGTGTGGACAGACGACAACGAAAACAAACCCTGCGCGATTGCACAGGGCACCTATGTACTACCGGAGCAGTAAGAGGCTAAGACATAGCCGCTTACTCAGTTGCAGGATCGCCCTCTTCTGGCTGAAAACTGCCGTGGGCGAGAAAATAAGCGACTTCATCCATCACTGAGCGTTTGCGCATCATAAACGTGTGCGTGGCAGACATAATTTTGAAGTCTTTCATGCCATCTAATTTGGCACTTTCTATCGACACTTTGCCGTCATCCTCCCCAGGAATCAGCATCGACAAAATTAAGTTCATGGAACGGTCGCCGGCAATCACCCCAACGTCAAACAGAGGTTTGCCAAGTGTTTTAGGCATGTCATCTTCTTTAGTGCCTAACTGCATGCCAGCAGGGCCATTAATTTTTTCAAACAACCACCAATCACCGAGCTTGTCTACCAGCTCACTACCATTGTTTGGCGGCCCCAACATCACCACACGGCCGAATTCAAAACCAAGGTCTTCGGCTGGCAAGGTAGCCATATGACGCACAATAATGCCGCCCATAGAATGCCCAACAAAATTCACCGCGCCCTTGTACTCAGCTAAACCGTTTTTTATCGCCGGTAATACGTAATCAGCCGCGAGGGTTTCTACGGTGTAGTCGGTAGACGGGTAGCCAATGTTTAGTACTTGGTAGCCTTTCTTTTCCAAGTGCCCTTCTAACTTCGCCATTGAACGGCTGCTACGGGCTAAGCCATGCAGCAATACAACAACGGGCCGTTCTAGATCAGACACAGGCGTTGGCACCGCTACTTGAGAGACCGCACAGGCTGGGCCGCTTAGCGCAGCCACACATAAAAGCCATTGAAAAATTCGCATACTGTTCCATTGATTTTGGCAAAGCCGCCTTAAATACAAACACTTAGGCAAAAAACTTGGTAAAAAGTTTTACATATTTATTCAAATAATAGAGCGAGCATACACCGCTAATGCTGCAGTCGCATTTTGCGCTTTAGCCAAGCGTAATTTTGCGGTACGTTGCTATCTTGGCTAGCAATACAGACACGCCAGCCAACAATATAAAAACCAAAGGAAGCCCCGGTGTTTCGTTACGTCGCCACTACAACCCTACTGATTTGCCTAGCCTTTATTGCCGGTTGCAGCACGCTTAAACCCGACCTAGCGCGTTTATATAGCTTAAGCGACGACAACGATAGCTTTCAGCCTCCCGTCATTATTGTGCCGGGCATTGTTAGCTCCACATTGGTAGATGAGAACGACAAGGAAATTTGGTTCGGCCCGTTACGCAAGTTACTCAGTAGTGAATATCGCGACATGGCCCTAGGAATGGACCCGGATACGCTCAACCCCAAACCTTCTAAAATTAAAGCCGGTCGCCTTCCTGAAACGGTACTCACCAAAGACTTCTACGGCCCTATATTCGACACACTAGAAGACGCCGGCAACTACAAGCTCAGCCAGCCTGGTGAGGCGTGGAACGGCCGTGATCGCCGCTACTATAAATTCCCCTACGATTGGCGTTTAAGCAACGATGTCACCGCACGCAAGCTAGACGCGTTTATTGAGCAAGTTCGTAAAGACTACAACCGCCCGAATATGCGTGTAGACCTGATTGGGCACAGCATGGGCGGCTTAGTGATCCGTTACTTCCTCCGCTACGGCACAGAAGACGTACTAAACGACAACCGCCTACAGCCCACTCAAGCAGGCGCAGACAAAGCCAATCGCGTGATTTTGTTGGGCTCGCCTAACCTTGGCTCGTTGGCCAGCTTTGAAGAGTTGGTTAAAGGCTACAAGCTCATCTTTAGCCGCGTACCCACCGAGGTGTTGGTCACCATGCCAGCCATCTACCAGCTACTGCCCCATCCTATTAATCACTGGCTAATTGATATTAAAGGCGAAAAGCTCGACGAAGACTTATTCGACATCGCCACATGGAAGAAATACCAGTGGTCTATTTTTGACCCCGACGTACGCAAACGAATCTCCAAAGAAGCCGAAACTAAAGAAGCCGCTGAAAAGCAGTTAGCGCTGCTAGAAGCCTATATGCACAAACATTTAGAACGTGCACGCCGCTTTGTTTGGTCGCTTACCGTGAAAATGGATCAACCGCGTTACCAGTTAATTAACTTTGGCGGGGATTGCTCACTTACACCTGCACGCGTACTCATGGAGTCTGTTAACGG
>JAPPPA010000082.1 GCA_028817755.1 Gammaproteobacteria bacterium
GCTTTCTTGTTCGTATTGGTCGAATAGCTGTAGCTGTAAATCGACATTGGCGTGTTCAAAGTTGTAAGTCGATTGCTCGACTTCGTTTTGGTGGAACACGTCGCGATAGTAAATCGCGCCCGAGGCTTCAGTGCCTTCAGACCAAAGTAGGTCGTAAACCGATTCCACACCTTGTAGGTACATGGCGATACGCTCAAGGCCGTAAGTGATTTCACCGGACACAGGTTTGCAGTCCAAACCACCCACTTGTTGGAAGTAAGTGAACTGGGTGACTTCCATACCATTTAGCCAGACTTCCCAACCAAGGCCCCAAGCGCCGAGAGTTGGCGATTCCCAGTTGTCTTCAACAAAACGGATATCGTGAATATTCGGATCAATACCCAAAGTACGCAGTGAGTTTAGATAGAGGTCTTGGATGTCAGTAGGCGACGGCTTGATCAGCACCTGAAATTGGTAGTAATGCTGTAAGCGGTTTGGGTTTTCGCCGTAACGGCCATCGGTAGGACGACGGCAAGGTTGTACATAGGCAGTCGCCCAAGGCTCTGGACCAATCGCACGCAAGAACGTGGCGGTGTGGAATGTACCCGCACCCATTTCAATATCGTAAGGCTGCAAAATACTGCAACCCTGTTGGGCCCAGTATTGCTGCAATCGAAGAATAAGGTCTTGGAAGGTTTTGGGTTTTTCCGGGTTAACCGGCACCGGCGTGGTGGTCATAAAGCGGCGAGGCCTAAAAGTAATGGGTAAACAATGCGCGACAGTATAGCGGTTTGATCACCGGCAATCAGCATCAAAGCCTGTTGGCTTGGGGTTTACAGGCATTAAAGTGGGTATTTAAAAAGACATTAATTGCACCAAAATAATGCAACAAACCAAAATGGTGCGATTTTAAAGCTGTGTAAAACTTACACAAAAGCGTAAAAACAGCGTTTCAGCTAGTAATTACTGAATATTAGGCAGCAACGCCCAAAAACCGTGCAATAAAAGCATAAAAGGCGTAAATTGCCACACCCTAAGTGGCAAAAAAACACAGCTTGGCACGGTTCATGCTGTATCTAGCCCACTAAGTGCCGCAAAGACCGCTGCTACAGCTCTTAGAAGAAGATTGTAGTGGTTGCTTTCGCGGAGGAGACACAAAGGCAACGCGTTGCCGCCCAGTTTTTAATTGAATGATTCCACTGGAGGAATTGCCAATGTCTGCACAAGACGTATTTAACCTGATCAAGGAAAACGACATTAAATATGTTGATTTCCGTTTCACCGATACCAAAGGTAAAGAGCAGCACGTAACTGTTCCTACTAAAGAGTTTGGCGAAGACATCTTCGAAGAAGGCAAGATGTTTGACGGCTCTTCTATTGAAGGTTGGAAAGGTATTAACGAATCAGACATGATTCTTATGCCAGACCCAACGACCGCTTTGGTTGATCCGTTCTTTGAAGAGAACACCATGATCATCCGCTGCGACATCGTTGAGCCAGCAACCGGTGAAGGTTACAACCGTGACCCACGTTCTTGTGCCAAGCGCGCTGAGGCTTACCTTAAGTCTACCGGCATTGCTGACACTGCATTCTTCGGCCCAGAGCCAGAGTTCTTCGTATTTGATGATGTTAAGTGGGGCGACGACATGTCTGGCGCGTTCTACAAGATCGACTCTGAAGAAGCTTGCTGGAACACCAACAAGTCTTACGAAGATGGCAACCTTGGCCACCGTCCTGGTCCTAAAGGTGGTTACTTCCCAGTACCACCAGTTGATTCTCTACACGACCTACGTGCAGCAATGTGCGAAGCCATCGAAGAGATGGGCGTAGAAGTAGAAGTACACCACCACGAAGTAGCGACTGCTGGTCAGTGCGAAATTGGTACTCGCTTCAACACCATGGTTCAGCGTGCTGATGACAACCAAACCATGAAGTACGCTATTCACAACGTCGCATGGGGCTACGGTAAAACCGCTACCTTCATGCCTAAGCCGCTTGTAAATGACAACGGTTCTGGCATGCACGTTCACCAGTCTCTATCACTAAACGGCGAAAACCTATTCGCTGGTGACGGCCCTGGTGGTCTTTCTGAAACCGCGCTTTACTACATCGGCGGTATCATCAAGCATGCTAAAGCCATCAACGCTTTTGCTAACGGTTCTACTAACTCTTACAAGCGTCTAGTGCCTGGCTTCGAAGCGCCTGTACTACTTGCTTACTCAGCTCGTAACCGTTCAGCTTCTATCCGTATTCCTTACGTTGCTAGCCCTAAAGGCCGTCGTATCGAAGTACGCTTTGGCGATGCTGCTGGTAACCCATACCTAACCTTCGTGGCTATGCTAATGGCTGGCCTAGACGGCATTAAGAACAAGATCCACCCTGGCGATCCTTCAGACAAAGATCTATACGATCTACCTCCTGAAGAAGAAGCCAAGATCCCAACTGTTGCTTCTAGCCTAGAAGAAGCTCTAGCTGCGCTAGACGCAGACCGTGAGTTCTTGAAAGCTGGTGGCGTAATGGACGACGACTTGATCGACGCTTACATCGAGCTGAAATCAGAAGAAGTTCAACGTTTGAACATGACTACTCACCCTGTTGAGTTTGACATGTACTACAGCGTATAAAACACGCGCTTCTTACCACTAGCTTCGGTTAGTGGTTAAAAAGGCCTCCCCAGGGTTAACTTGGTGGAGGCCTTTTTTGTTTCTGCGAATGCACTAAAATAGTGCAACATGGATTTTCGCTTTAAAAATAAAGCTGAAAATAAGGGGTTTCACCGCAACAAATTGGCGCGAGTTTTGCATTCAAAGAACAAACATCGACCCGGTTACAAAGGGGTAATCATGTCACCAATGCCAGTGCTGTCAGATGCAGTAGCGCGCAAGCTAGTGGATAGCTTGAGCACGGCCTTGGTGTATCTAGATGAAGCCCTTGAAATTCAATACCTTAACCCAGCCGCAGAAATGCTCTTGGGTACCAGTGCTAGGCAGGTTAAAGGCCTAAATCTGAAAGATCTATTACCGTTAGATGACCCACTTTTGGAGCATGCCGATACCGCCCTCGGTACCTTGGATGGGGTTGCAGAATGGGAAGCCCAACTGACCGTTTTACGCCGCGACCCCATTACCGTTGATATCAGCATCACGCCGATGGAAGAAGACGGCATTGTTTACCTTTTGGTAGAACTACAGCCGGTTGATCGTCATATCCGGGCCTACCGCGAAGAGCAGCAACGTGAACAACATGATTTAAGTCGCGAAGTGATTCGTGGCTTAGCGCATGAAATTAAAAACCCGTTGGGTGGTTTACGAGGTGCCGCGCAGCTTTTAGAACGCCAGATTGATGATGATGTTTTAAGAGAATATACGGGTATTATCACGTCAGAAGCTGACAGGTTAAGAGATTTAGTTGATCGTCTTCTTGGCCCTGCTGAGCGCCTAACCATTAGCAGCATCAATGTTCACGAAGTCGTTGAATATGTCCGCCAATTGTTAGAAGCCGAGCTCGACTCGCGTGATATTCAGGTTGTTAGAGATTACGACCCGAGTATTCCCGACATTGCCGTAGACCGTGAGCAAATGATCCAAGCGATCCTAAATGTTGCTCGCAATGGTGCGCAGGCGATTGCCGATGAAGGCAGGCTTGTTTTACGCACTCGCACCGAACGCCAGTACACCATTGGCAGTAAGCGCGTTCGTTTGGCAGTACGTATTGATATTGAAGACAGTGGCGCCGGCATTCCGCCAGAGATGCAAGACAAAATCTTCTATCCAATGGTCACGGGCCGTGACGACGGTACTGGCTTAGGTCTGCCAATTGCCCAAAACATTCTGAACCAGCACGGCGGCATTATTGAATGCCAAAGCCAGCCGGGAAAAACCATCTTTTCACTGATTATTCCGCTGGAGGCCTAGCGTGGCTAACGCGAACACAGAACAACAAACACTATGGGTTGTAGATGACGACCGTAGTATTCGCTTCGTATTAAGCAAAGCCCTAGAGGCTGAAGGCTATAAGGTTGCTGAATTTGAACATGCGGCGGCAGCGTTAGATGCGTTAGCGGATGGTGATAAGCCGTCACTGATTATTTCTGATATCCGTATGCCAGGTTTAGACGGCTTCAAATTACTTGAGCGCCTACAACAGCAAATTCCAGACGTGCCGGTCATTATCATGACGGCACACTCTGACCTTGATAGTGCAGTAAACGCCTATGAAGGCGGCGCTTTTGAATACCTACCGAAGCCTTTTGATTTGGATGACGCGGTTGAGCTGGTTGGCCGTGCATTACGCCAACTCGCTGATAATGCCTCACCGGTAGAAATTGAGTCCACCGGCTTACAAGCGACCGGCGGGCACCCAGCCATTATTGGCGAAGCACCGGCGATGCAAGAAGTGTTTCGTGCCATTGGCCGCTTAAGTCGCAGCAATATCACTGTATTAATTAATGGTGAATCAGGCACGGGTAAAGAGCTCGTTGCTAAGGCTCTGCATGACCATAGCCCGCGCGCCAAACAGCCTTTTATTGCCCTAAACACCGCGGCTATTCCTAAAGATTTATTGGAATCAGAACTATTCGGGCATGAGCGCGGCGCATTTACCGGCGCTAATACTCAGCGCAAAGGTCGTTTTGAGCAAGCCGATGGCGGCACGCTATTTCTCGATGAAATTGGTGATATGCCTGCCGAGCTACAAACACGTTTGTTACGCGTATTAGCGGATGGCGAGTTTTACCGCGTGGGTGGCCATACACCGATTAAGGTCGATGTACGCATTATTGCCGCAACTCACCAAAACCTAGAAACCCGCGTGCGTGAAGGCATGTTCCGGGAAGATCTATTCCACCGTCTCAATGTGATTCGTATTCAGCTACCAGCATTGCGGGAACGTAGCGAAGACATTTCATTGCTGCTAAATCACTTCCTTCAACGCGTGGGTGAAGAGCTTGATGTTGAGCCAAAAACTCTAAGCCCAGAAGTGAGGCGTTATCTGTCTGCTTTGCCTTGGCCCGGCAATGTCCGTCAGCTTGAAAATGCCTGCCGCTATATGACCGTGATGGCAGCGGCCAGCGAATGTGTGATGGAAGATCTGCCACCAGAGCTGAAAGATCAAGACGAAGTCACACCGGTTACCGCAACCTTGCAAGCGGATGCTTGGCAACCTGCGTTGCACGCTTGGGCCAGCCGCCGTTTAGCGGCGGGTGTACAAGACCTGCTTGCGGACGCCATGCCGGTGTTTGAAAAAACCATGATTGAAGTGGCGCTAGATGCCACCAATGGTCATAAGCAAGAAGCCGCACGTTTGTTGGGCTGGGGGCGTAATACGCTAACCCGCAAAATTAAGTCACTCGACGTCGACGAAAAATAGTCAAAAAAAACGGCCCATAAGCACTCGCCTTGGGGCCGTTGTATCCCGGGTTGTTGTAACACTCGGGTCAGGTTGACTGGAGTATCGATTCACAAACTATCGCCCTTAATAGTTAACGTTGGGCGTATTGGTTTGTCGGGGCTTTACTCCAAAGCCCCTGTTACGAGCTAAATACCTACTTTACGCGTTTCACCTACGAAGAATGCTCAATCCCTAGTACAAAGAATCGTGGTGCATGTCTAAACGATCTAACGGCGTTGCCATGTCCCACTCATGTGCATAAAGCTCGCCGGTATCTACCCCATAATCTTGTCGCTCTAGGTCTAGCGACCCAGACCAATCCTCAGGCGCAGCAATGGCGGTCCATTTATCTTCCATGATCATATTGGCTTCGACTTCTTCAATAGCACCATCAAAATATTGAATTTCGATTGCCCCTGTTTTTGCATCGATTGCCACGATTTCAAATGCCTGACCATCAGTCCGTTTAAACCAGTGACCAACGCTCAAATCTGTGAATGACAACATGACCAGTCCCTTTTGCTGTTCCCTTTTTCCTACATTCAGGTATAGAACAGCAACAAGAGGGGTCAAGAAAATTAGCGGACCTACCGACGAATGGTAGCCGCTTTCTCAATAGAACAATGACTTACGAAAAGTAAGTCAGTTAGTTGGCAGGGGTTACTTGGGCCGGAGAGCTATGGGCAAGGGTTCGACCACTGCTGGTGAACCGCTTCAATACGCTTGAGTACGTCTTTATCAAGCGCAAGACTGGCACTGGCGATGTTGCTTTTTAGCTGTTCCATCGTGGTTGCACCAATAATGTTACTGCCTAGAAACTGCTGTCTATTCACAAAGGCCAAGGCCATTTGAGCAGCATCCAATTGGTTTTCCTTGGCCACGTCCATATAGGCAGAAACAGCAGCATCTGCTTCGTTGCCGGTGTAGCGAATAAAGCGATCGAATAGGGTGAGGCGAGCATTTTCTGGGCGAGCGCCGTTTAAGTATTTGCCGCTCAAAACGCCAAACGCTAATGGTGAATACGCGAGTAACGGCACTTGCTCACGAATGGCACATTCGGCCAAGCCGACTTCAAATGTGCGGTTAAGCAGGTTGTATGGGTTTTGGATAGAAACCGGTTTTGGTAAACCGTGTTTTTCCGCAAGCGCAACGTAGCGCATTAAACCCCAAGGTGTTTCGTTAGACAGGCCAATATGGCGGATCTTGCCAGCCTTAATAAGGTCAGCCATCGCAGAAAGAATTTCTAACAACTCGGTGCTGTCGTCTTCTTCTGGGTGTTGATAACCGAGTTGCCCAAAGTAATTGGTTTGGCGATCTGGCCAGTGGATTTGATACAGATCAATGTAGTCTGTTTGTAAGCGCGCCAAGCTGGTATCAATGGCCGCAATAATGTTGGCGGCGTTTACACGGGTTTCGCCATCATTCAGGTCGGTACGAATGTGGTTCATCCACGGCGCACGGCCCACTACTTTGCTGGCAATAATGACTTGCTCGCGGTTACCACGCTCTGCCATCCAGTTACCAATAATGGTTTCGGTGGCGCCCTGAGTTTCAGGTTTCGGTGGTACCGGATACATTTCCGCGGTATCAAAAAAATTAATACCTTCGCTAACCGCATAGTCCATTTGCTCAAAGGCTTCGGCTTGGGTGTTTTGTTCACCCCAAGTCATAGTGCCCAAGCAGAGTAGGCTCACGTTTAAATCGCTAGTGCCTAATAAACGCTTTTCCATGCCTGCTCCTCAGCCTGTGGTTTTATCGGTTAGAAAGGGCCGCGCGCCAGTTTGCCGCTTGCCGCTTTGAAAGTAGCTCTTCAACAATAGGGGTGAAAATCACTTCAATCGCGATTTCCATTTTGCCGCCGGGTACCACCAAGGTATCTGCGCGAGACATAAAGCTTTGGTGAATCATGCTGAGCAGATATGGGAAGTCGACTTTCAACTTGCGAGGATCGCGGAAGCGGATCACGACAAAACTTTCGTCTTGTGTTGGGACTTCAGATACCGCAAATGGGTTGGATGTATCTACGGTCGGTACACGTTGGAAGTTCACATCGGTACGTGAAAACTGAGGTGTGATGTAGTTCACGTAATCGTGCATACGCAGCAGGATATTTCCCTTAACGGCTTCGTGGCTGTAGCCGCGGTCCTGCGTGTCGCGTTGAATTTTCTGTGTCCATTCCAAGTTCATGGTTGGAACGATGCCAATCAATAAATCGGCATATTGAGCAATGTTGTTTTCTTCTGTAACAACGCCGCCGTGTAAGCCTTCGTAGAAGAGTAAGTCGGTCTCTTCGGGCACCGGCGTCCAGTCAGTAAAATGTCCGGCTGGCACACCAAATAATGCAGCTTCATCTTCGTTATGAACGTAGTTGCGGTATTCGCCACCGCCATTTTTGGCGTATTGACGGAATAGGCTTTCTAAACGATCAAAGTGGTTGGCTGCTGGACCAAAGTGGCTAAAGTTTTCCGAACGAATGCGCGCTTTTTGTAAGGCATCACGCATTTGGTCACGGTTATACAAATGGAAACCGTCACCCTCTACAACAGCAACATTGCTATTGAGGCGATCGAAAATACGGCTAAACGCACGCAGCACCGTAGTGGTACCTGCGCCAGAAGAACCGGTAGCGGCAATAATGGGATGTCTTTCAGACATACGACACCGAAGCGAAAACGGGCCGCAGATTGTAGCAGGCTAGAAATTCAAGTGAACAAGGTTGTTTTCGCCGGGCTGAACCCAGCCGTATGCTTGTTCTTTGGAGTAGTAGGGTAATTGCTGGCCTTGAACAGTCACTGTGCGGAACAGTTCAGCTTCGCCGCCGCTGATGCCAACGTTATAGGTTTTACCGGACTTAATAGGTAATACCGCGAAGTCCTGAATAAGGACGCGGTTAAAAAGCTGAGTCCGAACAACCTCTGCAGAGGTTGGGATGCTTGCTATCGTGAACCCTAAGGCAAGTAAAACCTTTTTCATATCAGCAACTTTGCGCAAGCGTGCGCAAAATTGCATACAAAACCAGATGGCCGGCTTAGTTTGTTGCCTAAACGGTCATCCTATTGGATTTGGTTTATAGCCGTTTATAAACAAGGTCGGCCACTTCATGGCCTTTGCGTAAGCCGCGCTTTTCGAAATGAGTTTCGATGCGGTTATCTGGTGGCGGCACTTTTTGCCCGGGGCCTGCTGTGTTCTCCCAAGCTGAATGGGCTTCGAGTACTTCCAGCATATGCTCTGCATAAGGCACCCAGTCTGTGGCGAGGTGCCAGATGCCACTCGGCGTTACTTTGCTCGCCACAAGGTCGGCAAAGGCGGGTTGCACGATGCGGCGTTTATGGTGGCGTTTTTTGTGCCAAGGGTCGGGGAAGAATAACCAGAGCGCCGACAGCGACTCCGGCGCGACCCGATGATTGAGTACTTCTACCGCATCAGCACAAATAACGCGTAAATTGCTTAAGCCGCGTTGCTCAATTTGGTTAAGCAAACGACCAACGCCAACGCGATAGACTTCGATGCCGACGTAATCTTTATCTGGGTTTTTCTCAGCTTGTTCGGCTAGGTTTTCACCGTTGCCAAAGCCAATTTCAAAAACTGGTGCGGTTTCGCGGCCGAAGATTTCTGCCCAATCAAAATGCCACTCCAGGCCGTCACCTGGTTCCTGCTTGCGATCATCACGTAGCTTGGGGTCGAGCCCCCATTTTGGAAAAAGCTCGTCTAATGCTTTTTGTTGTGAAGGTGTTAAGCGACCATCACGAGTAACAAAGCTACGAACCACACGGTGTGGCGGAAAAGGGGAGCGCTGGTCCATAAACGTTACCGGCCTATGCGATTAAACCATCGATCGGCGAGCTAGCTGATGCATAACGCTTGCGAGGCATGCGGCCTGCTAAATAGGCTTGGCGGCCAGCAATGATGGCGTGCTTCATGGCCTCGGCCATCAATACCGGCTTTTGCGCGGCGGCAATAGCGGTATTCATTAATACGCCGTCGCAACCCATTTCCATAGCAATCGCCGCATCAGATGCCGTACCAACGCCAGCATCAACCAATACGGGCACGTTGGCGCTCTCAACAATTTCCAGAATGTTGTATTTATTCTGAATCCCCAAGCCAGAACCGATCGGCGCGGCCAGCGGCATAATTGCGCAGCAGCCAATGTCTTCTAGTCGGCGAGCGATGAGTGGGTCATCAGAGGTATAAACCATCACATCAAAGCCGTCTTTTACCAGCGTTTCAGCGGCTTCTAATGTTGCGGGCACATCAGGGTAGAGTGTTTTCTGATCCCCGAGCACTTCTAGCTTCACCAGTTTGTGGCCGCCGAGCAATTCACGTGCTAGCTGGCAGGTGCGAACCGCTGTCGGCGCATCAAAGCAGCCTGCGGTATTCGGCAGAATGGTGTATTCGTCCGGAGAGATCACATCCAAGAGATTTGGCTCGTCCGGGTTTTGGCCAATATTGGTTCGGCGAATGGCTACGGTCACGATTTCCGCGCCACTGGCGGCAATTGCTACGCCGGTTTCTTCTAGGTCTTTGTACTTGCCGGTACCGACAAGCAAGCGGCTGTTATATGCCTGGCCGGCAACGGTAAAACTATCTGTTTGCATTTGTTTCTTAGCCGCCACCAATGGCGTGCACAATTTCTATGATGTCGCCTTCTTGAATGGCTTGATTAGGCCATTCGCTGCGCGGACAAATTTCCTCGTTGAACTCAACGGCAATACGTTTATCCAACAGCTCAAGCTGTTGTAGCAGATCATGCAAAAGATTGGCGCTGGCGTCGTAAGGCTCGCCATTAAGCGTAATGTGCATAAGCGTTCTGAGGCTTTTATAAAGAAGGCGGAAAGCGCCATTTTAACGTGATTGGCAAACGAGTGGCGCGGCATGTTCAGTTAGAATGCTTCAAGATATTTTTGGGGCCTTATGGCAACAATGAAGAGACAAGGGGATTTGTGATGGCGAAGTGGATAAAAATCATTATTGGGCTAGTCGTTGCGGTGCCGGTTACGGCGGCCGTGGCATTAGCGACATTGGTAGAGCCAAATGACTACAAGCCAGAAATTGAAAAGCTAGTCAGTGAAAACACCGGTCGTGAGTTTTCTATACAAGGTGATATTGGCTTAAGTGTATTTCCTTGGCTCGGCTTTGAGGTGGAAGGACTGAACCTAGCCAACCACGCAGATTTCAGTAATCAAGCCATGTTTAAGGTGGATAGCGCGAGCGCTCGCTTGAAACTATTGCCACTTATCACCGGCAAGCTACAAATCGCCGTGATTGAAATTACTGGTCGAGAGGCTAGGGTTGGGTTGTTGCCAAACGGTCAGCCTAGTTGGTCAGACATGGTTGCTAACAGTGCCGAAGCTGAACAAGCGACAGCTGAAGAAGAGGGTGAAGCAGGCAGCTTGCCAGACTTCTCATTAGCCAAGCTGAGTGTTAATGACGCTACGCTTAATTGGTTGGATAAAGCCGCTGGCAGTACGACATCTATTTCTCCTTTTAACCTTGAAATTGGGCAAGCATCACCAGGAAAGCCATTCCCTTTAACGGCTGATTTGCGTTTACGACAAACCGCAGAAGGCGTGGAAACCGCGGTTGATTTAGACCTAGTAACCAAGGTGTTGCTTGATGCTAAACAAGGTGCTCTTTCCTTAAACGGTACGAGCTTAACGATTGACGCCGACATTCCCGGCTTAAAGCCTTTAAAAGGCGAAGTTGAAGCAAACATTAAGGCGTTGTTAGACGGCAGCAAAGTAGAGCTGAGCGGTTTGCAAGGTGATCTGAATAAGATGACGCTGGCGGGTGCACTCTCAGCGAGCAACTTAACGGCTAAGCCATTTATTGATGCGAGTCTCAAGCTTGGTGTCGTTAATGTTGATGACTTTATTGAAAGCGCTGCTAGCGAGAGTGCAGAGCAACCGCCGCAGCAAACTTCGGCAGAGCGTGCAGCTGCCCGAGAAGCCCTTAATGCAACCGTGGTCGATGCGTTCGCACTAAATGCCCTAGATGCCGCGTTGAGTCTAAACGCAGAGGCTTTGAAAGCATCAGGAATGACCGCAACTAACGCGGTAATTAATGCCAACATTAAAAACGGCGTGTTAACGCTATCTGAGTTATCGGCGGCGCTATATGAAGGCCAGTTAAACGCGACGGCGAAAATTAAAGAGGCCGGTAAACAAACCAGCTACCAATGGCAGCACCAGTTAAGTAATGTCCAAGCCGCTCCACTGCAAGAAGACATGATGGAAAAGGCTTACATCAGCGGTGCAGCAGCAATGAATACAACCCTTGGCTTGCAAGGCAATACGGTTGGCGCGCTGCGCAGCAGTTTGAATGGTAGCGGTGATCTAGCGTTTACGGACGGCGCCCTTAAAGGCATCAATGTTGCCGGCGCCCTGCGTAAGGCATTCGCTAAATTTAAGAACCAACCAGTACCGGAAAATGATACTGAAGTGCTGGATACTGACTTTTCGTCAGCAACGGCTAGCTTCAGCATTGTGAATGGCGTACTGAATAACCTAGACCTGTTGATTGAATCACCACTGATTCGTATTACCGGCGCTGGTGACGTTAACTTGGTCGATGAAACCTTAAATTACCGTGCTAAGCCGATCGTGGTGGCGACATTAGAAGGCCAAGGTGGCCGTTCTCTAGATGACCTAGATGGCTTACCTATTCCGGTGAAATGTACAGGTGAGCTGCAAGCGCCTGACTGCAAAACGGACTTTTCTGGCTTACTTAAAGATCAAGCCAAAGAAGCGCTAGAGAAAGAGAAACAGGCGGCAAAAGAAAAGTTAGAGAAAGAAAAGCAGCAGGCGAAAGATAAGCTCGATAAAGAGAAGCAAGAGGCCGAAGATGAGGCACGCAAAAAGCTCGAAGACAAAGCGAAAGACCTGCTAAACAAGTGGCGTTAAAACCGTGCGCAAGGTAACGGCGCTGTTGGTCGGTTGCTTGTTGGTTGTCAGCTCGGCTCAGGCTGGGCGCGTTGATCATGTTGCGGTTGGGCATGACAAGGGTGTCTATCAGGTCGCGGTAAGTTCTTGGATAGCATTGCCACAAGCTGAGCTAGTTGAGCTGCTAACTGACTATGAAAAAGTGAGTGCGGCCAACGAGGCGATAAAGGAAGTGACTATCCTGCCGTCTCCCGCGGAAGGGGTTACTCGCCTCGCTGCTACATTAGAAGTGTGCGTGTGGTTTTACTGCAAAAAACTTAAGCAGGTCCAAGATATGACCTTGGTCTCAGCGGGGTTCTTAGAAGCCAAAATGTTGCCGGAGCAAAGTGATTACAAATTCGGTGAAGCGAGCTGGCACATGATCGCGGAACATGAAGGCACCCGGTTAATGTTTAACGTCGCCGTTGAGCCAGACTTTTGGGTGCCGCCCTTGATAGGGCCGGTGGTTATTAAAAGAAAAATGCGGGAAGAAGCCGTTGAAACAGTTGAGGGTATAGAGGCACTCGCGCAACACGATGGATAGTTTTTCGTCTCGAATCATTGCTTGGCAAAAACACGCTGGGCGCCATAACTTACCGTGGCAGCAACAAGTAAATCGATATCGAGTTTGGGTATCGGAAATTATGTTGCAGCAAACGCAAGTGGCGACAGTGATTCCGTATTTTGAGCGTTTTATGCAGCGCTTCCCTGATGTGGAAAGCTTAGCAACCGCGCCTGCAGATGATGTTTTGGCCCACTGGGCGGGATTGGGTTATTACGCTCGAGCGCGCAACCTGCAAAAGGCCGCTATAAAGGTTTTAGAAGATTTTGGCGGAAAAATGCCAGAAGAAGCAGACGAGTTAGAAGGCCTTCCTGGCATAGGTCGATCTACTGCTGCCGCAATTGTGTCTTTGTCTGATGGTGTTGCGTTACCAATTTTAGATGGCAATGTGAAACGTGTTTTTGCGCGCCATGCGAGCATTGATAGCTGGACCGGCGCTACAAAAACACAAAAACAGCTGTGGGCACTGGCCGAAGAGCGGATGCCCGAACAAAGTGCGCGTGCTTACAACCAAGGCTTAATGGATTTAGGTAGCCAGCTGTGTACACGTTCAAAACCACAATGTCAGCTGTGCCCTGTGGCAGAAGACTGTTTGGCTTTAGCCCAAGGCCGAACACAAGAGTTGCCGGTTCCAAAGCCGAAAAAATCAATACCCACAAAAACAGCGGCTTTTCTAGTATTGCTGAATGCAAAGGGTGAGCTGTTACTGCAACGTCGGCCGCCCAGTGGTATCTGGGGCGGCCTATGGTGCTTGCCGCAGCACGATGATTTAGATGCACTCAAGGCTTCAGTTTCGGTGTGGCAAAACGATATCAATCAGATACAAGCGTTGCCGACACTGCAACATGTCTTTAGTCACTACAAGCTGACCTTACAGCCCTACCAATTAAGACTTGGGGCGACGTCAAAAACACTTACAATAGCCGAAAATAGCGAACGCTTTGTGCGGCCTGAGATGATGTCGGAATATGGTCTTCCGGCACCTATAGAGAAACTGCTGCGCAAGCATGGCTTGCATATAGATTGAAGGAATAAAAAGCATGACCCGTATGGTGCAATGCGTGAAATTAGGCAAAGAGTCTGAAGGTTTGGACTGGCAGCCTTATCCCGGCCCGCTTGGTGAGCGCATTATGGAAAATGTGTCTAAAGAAGGTTGGCAACAATGGTTGTCGCACCAAACCATGCTGATTAATGAATATCGTCTTACTCCGGTTGACCCGAAGGCGCGTGAGTTTTTAGAAACCGAAATGGAAAAGTTCTTTTTTGGTGAAGGCTCATCTAAACCCGCTGAATTTGTCGCCCCAGAATAGGTAAGGCCTGAGAACAAATATCTCGCCAAGCTGTCCAAGTTTGGCAAACATTTGGAGTCACATAATGAAACGAATTATTACCGCCTTCGCCGCGGCACTTACACTTTTGGCCTGCAGTGCCTCATCGGCTTATGACGAAGGCACTCACTACCAGCGCTTAGATAAAGCGCAACCTACCGCTAGTGGCGATAAAGTCGAGGTGGTGGAAGTGTTTTGGTACGGCTGCCCACACTGCTACTCGTTGGAGCCTGCTGTACATGATTGGCTAAAGAATAAGCCTGAACATGTTGAATTTGTTCGCTTGCCTGCAGCGTTAAACCCAAGCTGGTCTTTCCACGCTAAGGCGTATTACACCGCCGAATCTCTCGGGATTATTGATAATTTCCATGGCGCTTTCTTTGATGAGATTCACCTGCACAAAAAGCGTATGAATACCGAGGGTAGCGTTAAAGACTTTTTCGTAACACTAGGTGTTAGCGAAGCAGACTTTGAAAATGCTTGGAATTCATTTGGTGTTGATTCAAAGCTACGTAAAGCCAAGCAGAAAGTGATTGGTTACCAGCTTCGCAGCGTGCCAACCATTATCGTAAACGGCAAATACAAAGTAACCGCGCAAAGCGCCGGCGGCAGCCGCAAAGTTTTCAGCGTTGTTAATGAGCTAGTTGAGAAAGAAAAATAATGATCGCTAAGATCGGCGCTGCTGCCGCAATTACATTTGTTGGGTTATTTGCAGCGAGCGTTGCAGTAGCAGAGTCGACCTATGATCGAGGCGTTGAAAGCAAGCGCCTGAATGAGGGTGACGGCAAGAGCAATATCAAAGCGACTGAAGAGCTCAGTAAAAGCAATTCAGTTGATGTGCTCAGCGTGGATGAGCTGTGTCGCCGTGTGGGTAAAAAGCTAGGTAGTGTTTCTACCAAAGACTGCTTTGCCGCCGATTTAGAAACCGATGGTGGCCACACCAACAATGGCCTGCCTATGGCATGGGTGGAGTTTCCCCCGGTGCCAGAAAAGCGCCCGCCAGAAGGCCGAGTATTGGTGTTGGGTGGTATTCACGGTGATGAATATTCTGCGGTATCGATCGTTTTTCACTGGCTGAAAATTTTGCAGAAATATCACTCGGGCTTATTTCACTGGCGCGTTGTGCCGGTAAGTAACCCAGATGGTTTGTTGCAGCGCCGTTCACAGCGCATGAACGCCAAAGGCGTAGATTTAAACCGCAATTTTCCTACCGATGGCTGGGCTAAAGAAGCGCCGCGTTATTGGGCTTGGACTGGCCGTAATAAGCGGCGCTACCCAGGTGAAGTGGCGGCATCTGAGCCGGAAACACGCTGGATCATGCGTCAGATTGAAGAGTTTCAGCCAGATATCATTGTTCAAATTCATGCGCCTTACGGCATCGTCGACTTTGACGGCAATGACAAGCCACCTAAGAACCTAGGCCGTTTACACCTGAACCTATTGGGCACCTTTCCTGGGTCATTGGGTAACTATGGCGGTAACAAGCTAGATATTCCGGTACTGACAGTAGAGTTGCCGAGCGCGGGTGTGCTGCCAAGTATTAAAGAGCGCTCTAAAATTTGGGTGGATTTGGTGCGCTGGTTGCGTAGCCGTTTGCCG
>JAPPPA010000035.1 GCA_028817755.1 Gammaproteobacteria bacterium
TACGACGTTTACCAAATTGCCTTAGGCATAGACAGCTCGCCAAGAGCTAACCTGCAACGCGAGGCCGGACACGTCCTTGCAAATGCGATTTTCTGGCCAATCGTCGTCGCATTTTGGCTTGACGTGTCTCGCCGCGCGGGCGACTTAGGCAACGGCAAAGACTGGATAAAAGCCGCCAACTCCTTGTTCGGACGTAAACCTGGCGTCCTACGGGTCAATGCAGGCTCGTTTTTTAGCTACTTCCGCCCCGGGTTCCACCCTTGGGATGATGACAACCGCGAATTTTTACCGCTGGTAGACGCCATCGCTGAACGCTATGCGCCAAAACTGAAAAAAGCGGCCTAAGCTTAGGCAGAACTGGGATAAACCGGAATGAAGGTTGTGGAGCGCAATGCCACGCGGGGTTATGATTCCCGTATGGCAGTGAATTCAATCCAAAATCGCCGCAAACGTGGCGCCTCAGCACCTGAGTTGGCCGACGGCGAGTACACCGTAGACCAACTTGCTCATGTCACCGGTAGCACCGTGCGTAATATTCGCGCCTACCAAGACAAAGAGGTGCTGCCGCCGCCCGAAAAACGCGGTCGGCTGGGCGTTTACAAAGAGCAGCATGTATCGCGCCTGCATCTGATTAACAATTTGTTAGACCGTGGTTTCTCCATCGGCAATATCAAAGAGTTATTAGATGCTTGGCTCACCGGCCGCGAGCTGGGCGATATTTTGGGTTTGGAACACGCCATTACCCACGCCTTCACCAGTGAAAAACCGCGCGCCTATACCGTAACTGAACTGCTAAAAATGTTCGGTTTGGGCGCCATTAATAAAGAGCTGATAGACGAAGCCGTCGAACTCAAGTTACTCAAGCGCAAAGGCATGAAACTCATTGCCGAATCACCCAGCCTGATTGAGGCTGGTGCCGGTTTGGTCGAAGTGGGCATGCCGTTTGACGAAATGCTACAGCTACTCAGGCTGCTGCGCGGCAACGTACAACGTGCGGCCGACAGCCTGGTAGATGTCGCCTTTCCCCGCTTTGACACCTTTGGGGACGACTTACCGCCGAAAGAAGATATTCAGCAACTGTCTGAACTCATCTGGAAGCTACGCCCCATTGCCCACACCGCCATTCGTGCGGAAGCAGAAATGGCGCTAAACCGCGCCATTCAAAAACGCTTGGGCGACCGTCTACTTGGCACCCTGCAGAATCTTCAAACCGAAGAATAAAGAACACTTGGCGGCTGCCTGCCGCCCACGTTTAGGACAACACTGATGAAAAAATGGCAATGTGATGTATGCGGCTGGATTTACGACGAAGCCGCCGGCTGCCCCGAAGACGGCATCGCCCCCGGCACAGCTTGGGATGACGTACCAGACGACTGGGTTTGCCCAGACTGCGGCGAAGCCAAGTCTGAGTTTGTGATGGTGGAAATTTAAACCACCTCACCACCGTACCCCCAACGTCATCCCGGACGCAGCGCAGATCCGGGATCTCCCACCGTTAGTACAGATTCCGGATAAGCGCCATGCGCTTTCCGGAATGACGGAGTTGATATGAACCCCATCATCATCCTAGGCGCAGGCCATGCCGCCTATAGCTTGGCGCGCGAGATTCGCCGCCACAATCAAGATCAAACCATCACCCTCATCACTCGTGACAGCGGTGATAGCTATTACAAACCCAATCTATCCAAAGCTTTAGCTAGCAGTAAAACGCCGGAGCAATTGGTACTTAAAACCCGAGAGCAACAAGAGCAGGCGCTCAATATCACTGTGCTTGCCCACCGCCAAGTGAAGTCTATCGAGCCTAATAACCAAGTGCTGGAACTAGAAAACGGCGAATGGCTGCCATACGCCAGCTTGATGTTTGCTACCGGCGCAGAAAGCCGTCGCTTTGAAATAGCTGGCAACGCCAACGCCGAGGTGTTGCATGTCAATGATTTGGATGAATACCGAATTTTTACAGACAAAATCCAACACGCCCAACGCGTGCTGATTATGGGCGCCGGGTTGGTCGGCTGTGAGTTTGCCAATGATTTACACAGCCAAGGCATCGCCAGTATTTTGGTTGACCCAGCGCCCTTCCCGCTTGCAGCACTATTACCCGCACCGCTGGGCAATGCTTTACAGAAAGCGCTGACAGACATAGGGGTTGAACAGTTTTACGGTTGCACCGTATCGCAGCTTACCGCTACGGATAGCGGTTACGAAGCCCAACTGAGTAATGGCGAATCACTCGACGCTGATCTAGTGCTATCTGCAGCCGGGTTAAGCGTCGACACTACGTTAGCCGCTAGCGCAAACATCCAATGCGAGCGCGGCATTGTGGTTAACGCTCAGCTGGCCACCAACCAAGCCAATATTTATGCGCTTGGCGACTGCGCCGAAATTAACGGCCAGCTGCGCCCTTATATCGCACCGATCTTGCCCAGCGTAAAAGCCCTCGCCCAAACACTGCTTGGCAACCCTACAGATGTCGTATTTGGAGCCATGCCCGTCTCCGTGAAAACACCCTGCTGCCCAGTAGTCGCTTGCCCTCCCGCAAACACTAATGGCGGCGAATGGCGCATTGAAGGTGAGCAAGACAATCTAATCGCGCGCTTTGAACAAGCGGGTAAAACCACGGGCTTTGCTTGCACCGGCTACGCCACCAGCCGAGCTAAAACCTTGCAACAAGAAATGGCGTAAACTCAGCAGCAATGAAAAATATATCTTGGGGGACAGCCATGGTCGAATGGCTAACAGCGCTTTGGGCGCATTTCTTAGAGCAATGGTGGCTATATGCGGCCATTCCATTTATCAGCGCTGGCGTTGGTTTTATTACCAATATGATGGCGCTGGAAATGATGTTTAAGCCGATTGAGTTTATTGGCATTAAACCGATTTTCGGCTGGCAAGGCATTGTGCCGCGTAAGGCTGAAATTATGGCCGGCATTGCGGTAGACACCATTACCGAAAAGCTGATTAGCACTCGCGAAATCACTGATCGCATCGATGCGGACGAAGTCGCCCGCCTACTGCGCGAACCGCTCAAGCCGATTATTGAAGACGTGGTGTACGACATGATTAGCACCCACAACCCAACGTTGTGGAACACTATGCCGAAAGTAGCACGCCAGCAGATTATTAACCGCGCACACGATGTCGCTCCCAATATCGCCGCCGAAGTCACCCGTAAATTTCAGCAAGATGCTGACCACCTGCTCGACATCAAGCACATGGTGGTTACCAACTTGATGAAAGACAAAATGCTATTGAATCGCATCTTTCTTGATGTTGGCGAACCGGAATTTAAGTTTGTTGCTCGCTCTGGCGCGTACTTCGGTTTTTTATTCGGCATTCCACAAATGCTGTTGTATTTGGTGTATCCAGCCAATTGGGTACTACCACTGTTCGGCTTATTGGTCGGCTACGCCAACAACTGGATTGCCCTCAAGGTAATCTTTGAACCCAAAGACCCGATTCGGGTTGGCCTAGTAAAAATCCAAGGTTTATTCCTAAAACGCCAAGCCGAAGTCGGCCACGCCTACGCCAGCCTAGTCTCAGATGAAATTCTGACACCACAAAATATGGCAGACGCTGTAC
>JAPPPA010000193.1 GCA_028817755.1 Gammaproteobacteria bacterium
AGTCTGAGCAAAGCTTGTTTGATGAAAACATTGCTACCTTTGAAGACGACGCCGGTTCTTACGACCAAGCGGACGCAGCTGGCTTTATTAAGCTGAACGCATTGCGTCTTTCTATTGCCGCCAGCAAAGGCCGTGATATGGAATAAGTCACCTTGTAGTGACCTAAAAGCCCGCTTGGTGCAAACCACGCGGGCTTTTTTATTGCCTCGGTCTTGTCTTGATGGCTATAGCGCGCGTTAAGATGTGCGTATGGCAAAACAAGATCTACAAACTGTCGAGGCGGAGAAGGCCAAATTAGAACGTGAGTTGTCGCGTATGAAGGCGCAGCTTGCTGGGCGTGACGACCTGTTACGCCGCATTCGCTCTGAGCAGCAATGGTCGGCTGAGGCCTTGGCCTCGCTACATGTGCCGCTGTTGGCTTTTAATGGCAAGGGTGATCTGTTTTGGCTTAATGAAGCTGCGTTAAAGCTGCTGGGTTTAAAAACAGCACCGTCAGAAACGCGTACACAAGATTTACCTCAGGGCTTTCGTGGCCTGCTGGAAGAGCGCTTAGCAACGGCCACGGGTGAAAACAGAACGCTAGAAGCACCGTTAAAACTGCATGGACAGGGCTACCGCGTAAGCCTGCAGTTTTTAGCCATGGGCTCTGCTGCCCGCACTTTGAATGTGCACTCGAGATCAGTGCGAGACGAGCAGTGGTTGGTGAGTGTTGTGCCAGAGCATGGTGACATTATTGCGCAAGAGCTTGGCTACCCCGATTTACCAGAAGTCAGTATGGGTGAAGATGGTGGTGGCGCTGTTGAGCTGTCATTGCCGGTAGGTGAAAGCAGTCTTGGGATTACGCTCCAGCCTGTGCTTGGGTTAGCGCAGTTCTTGGGCACCGAGCAGCTCGCGCGAATTTCTTATGAGGCAGTGCCTTCTGCGAATTTAGATTTGGCCTTGGTTAACGCGCTGGCCGAGCGAATCATTTCAGACCGTTTAGGCGCACTACGTGCTGGCGCCTGGATGCTCCGTTTAAGTAGCGAGTCGTTACACGACCGCGATTTTGCTAACCGCCTAATCAATGTCTTTAACCGCTATCAAATTAGCGGCAATCGTTTTGTGTTTGGCTTGCCAGAAGCAGAAGTGATGGATGCGTTGGTATTGATGCGTCAATTACAAGCTGATCTAGCGCCTACAGGGCTGCGCTGGGCCTTGCTAGAAACCACAGCGGACTTAGGTAACTTTGAATATTTAGCGCCACTTGGTTTGGATTTTTATTGCATTAACCCAGACCTCGTGGCCCAAGCTGCTCAGCAAGAGCGTGCGAAGAAAGTACTACACGGTTTACATGAGGCTGCGTCAGGACAGGGGATGGCAACGTTGGCAACGGGTGTGGATACACCGGATGCGATGACAGCTATTCGTACGGCTGGCGTGGATTACGCCAGCGGCCGTTGGGCCACTCACGAAAGTACTGTTTTGTAGGTTGCTTAGCGGAGGTGCATAGGCCTCCGCTTTTAGTCTTCTGCCAGCGTGCCTAAGACTATATCTTTCTGGCGTAACTGCTCTAACGTTTGCAAGCCGCCTTGGCGTACAGCTTCTTCTGGAAACTGTGGCAGTTGCTCTGCCAATTGGCTGAGTAATGCATCACCGGTTTTGCGTTCTTCCAAATTGTTCGCTAGCAACGCTAATAGTTGCACGGTGACTGGATTGGTTTCGATAAAGCCGATTTCGTCTTCACGGTTCCGGTAAACCACTAGGCAAGTAGGTTGCTCACCGGGTGCCTCAGGCTGGAAGCTCGGACTGATTTGATGTACTGGGAAGTGGTAGCTCAGTGACCAAGCCAACGGTGACATCACAGGTATGGTGTTCATGAGGTCACCATAGCGGTGAACTTCTTCTGCAAGCTCAACATCTGGTGCGAGACTCAACGCGAGTTCTACCCATTCGTAATGCGCCAGCTCTAGCAAGTAGGCTGGGTCGTCGGCTTCTGCTTCGCGGTGATTCGACAACCAATCTAAGAACTCTTTTGGCAGCTCGGTAAACAGCGGCGTATGGCATTGGTAATGCGCGTAAAAGTCGCGAATGGTGCGCAGCCACTTTTCTTCGCTTAATAGCTGGTTTAGTACCGGAAAGGTTTGTGCCATCAGGCCCGATACATTGTTGAAGAACAGGTCGCGATAAATCTTCATGCGACGGTCTTCAATGCCTTCAGGGGCCGGTTGATTGGCCGGATCACGTAGATGTGCGGCAAAGCCGTATTGGGCTTCTTTAAATTTGGGCAGGGCGCTCATGGGGGTTAGGCGCTCTCTGCGGATTGTGCTGCCAAGGCTTCGGTCTGAAGCTGTTGGATATGGTGCACTTCGTCTTTTAGCTCGGCCAATGGCGGGATATTGAAATCACGCTCTAGTAGCGTGGGCATCACGCCATATTGGGCGTAGGCCTGTTCTAGTAGTTTCCACACGGGATCAATTACGTCAGAGCCATGTGTGTCTACGCGCAGGTCTTCGGCTTCGTCAAAATGGCCTGCTACGTGGCAATAACGAATACGTTGCCACGGTAAGTTGCTGAGGAACTCGGCGGCATCGTAACGGTGGTTAATGCTGTTCACGTAAATATTATTTACGTCTAGTAACAAATCGCAGTCAGCTTTTTCTAATACGGCATTAACAAAGTCGATTTCTGCTATTTCTTGCGCCGGTGCGGCGTAATAAGAAACGTTTTCTACCGCAATGCGCTGGCCCAAAATGTCTTGGGTGCGACGGATACGCTCAGCCACATATTCAACCGCTTCTTCGGTGAAGGGGATAGGCATGAGGTCGTATAAATGGCCGTCGTCTGAGCAGTACGATAGGTGTTCGCTGTAGTAGCGAATATTGTGTGTGGCTAAAAAACCTTTTAGCTCTTTCAGGAATTCTTCGTCTAGTGGCGATGGGCCGCCGATAGACAGTGATAAGCCGTGAGTAGTGAACGCATAGCGTTCGGTTAGCTCGCGGAATTGGCGCCCTAAACGGCCGCCTACGCGCATCCAGTTTTCAGGTGCTACTTCTAGGAAGTTAATGTCTTTGTGGTCTTCCTCTAATAGCTCCCGCATCAGAGGTCCTCGGCGTAGGCCAATGCCTGCACCAGATACTGGGTACTGCATTTTCATGGTGTTTGCCATAAAAGGATGAATGAGTGAGTTGGAATAGCGTTTCGAATAATCTTAGTAGCTGAGCCCCCGGATGAGGGCCCAGCCACAGCTTATGTTCAACAAGGGCTGGCCTTAGCTAAGGTACAGCCCGTTGTGAGTACTATTTGCTGAACATTTTGCCTTCAGTGCCGCTAGCTTTGTCGCCGCCGCATTTACCTTCACCACATTTGCCTTCGCCGCACTTGCCTTCACCGCATTTGCCTTCGGCACCTTTAGAGCCGCCACATTTGCCTTCGCCGCACTTGCCTTCACCGCATTTGCCTTCGGCACCTTTAGAGCCGCCACATTTGCCTTCGCCGCACTTGCCTTCACCGCATTTGCCTTCGGCACCTTTAGAGCCGCCACATTTGCCTTCGCCGCACTTGCCTTCACCGCATTTGCCTTCGGCACCTTTAG
>JAPPPA010000188.1 GCA_028817755.1 Gammaproteobacteria bacterium
TTCCTAGAACACTCAAATATGTACAGGAAGTCTCATCTAAATACCATGCCTTACAGGGCTTTCACCAGTGGTTAGAGCACACTCTATTACCCGCTATTGATGCCCACGAAGGTGCCTTGGTGTGAATAAGCCGCTGGTTAAAGGCCGTTTTGCGCGTAAGGTCAGCCGATGAAAGCCATGATTTTGGCGGCCGGTTTGGGGACTCGAATGCGTCCCCTGACTGATCACACCCCTAAACCCATGTTGAAGGTGGCTGGTAAACCCTTGATTCAATATCAAGTGGAGCGGCTGGTGGCTGCGGGTGTTCATCAGATTGTCATTAATCACGCCTATTTAGGTGAGCAGATTGAAACCTTTTTAGGCGATGGTACTCAATTTCATTGCTCTATTACTTACAGCGCAGAAGCCGAACCCTTAGAAACCGGTGGCGGTATCTTTAAGGCGTTGCCACTGTTGGGTGATGACCCCTTTTTATTGGTGAATGGCGATGTGTGGACGGATTTTGACTATGCCCAACTACAGCCTTCAAAAGAGGCCAATTTGGTTTTGGTGGATAACCCTGCTCATAACCTAACGGGTGATTTTGATTTGCTGGGCGAGCCGCTGACGTTTAGTGGTATTGCGGTATATCAGCCGTCGTTTTTTAACGGGTTGGCGGTAGAGCGCGCACCGCTGGGGCCCTTGCTAAGGCAGAAAATCGCGGCCGGGTTGGTGGATGCCGTGCATCACCAAGGTCATTGGATGGATATTGGTACGCCACAGCGTTTGGCAGACCTAGAAGACCTACTGGCTTAATTTTCGCAAGCGGCTGCGTGGGCTTGTTGATCCGCGTGGTAAGAGCTGCGCACCATTGGGCCGCTGGCTACGTGGCTAAAGCCCATTTTGTAGCCTTCTTCTTCAAACATTTTGAAGTCATCTGGGTGCACAAAGCGCTCAACTGGGTGGTGATGCACACTTGGCTGTAAATATTGGCCAATGGTGAGCATGTCGCAGTCATGCGCGCGTAGGTCACGCATTACTTCTAGAATTTCTTCGTTGCTTTCGCCTAAGCCAACCATCAAGCCGGATTTGGTCGGCACGTTTTGGTGTTCAGCTTTAAAGTTTTTGATCAGGTTTAAGCTGTGTTGATAATCCGAGCCGGGGCGCGCTTGTTTGTATAAGCGTGGCACGGTTTCTAAATTGTGGTTAAACACATCGGGTGGCGCGTCGTTCATGATGGCGATGGCGACGTTCATGCGACCCCGGAAGTCCGGCACCAAAATTTCGATTTCTAGCTCTGGATTTAACTTGCGGGCTTCTTGAATGCATTCAACGAAGTGCGCGGCACCGCCGTCTTTTAAGTCATCACGATCAACCGATGTAATCACTACATAGCGCAAACCCATGGCTTGAATGGTTTCGGCCATATGTTTTGGCTCGTTGGTATCCAGCGGATTAGGGCGGCCGTGGCCCACGTCGCAAAACGGGCAGCGACGGGTACAAATGTCGCCCATGATCATGAAGGTGGCCGTGCCGTTGCCAAAGCATTCGCCTAAGTTAGGGCAGCTGGCTTCTTCACAAACTGTATGCAGCTTTTGCTCACGCAGAATTTTCTTCAGGCGTGTGACTTCTTTGCCAACCGGTGCTTTTGCGCGAATCCATTCGGGTTTGCGTTGTGGCTTCTCGGTGCGCTCAATCTTGACCGGAATACGCGCCATTTTTTCTTCGGCACGCAATTTCACACCTTGTTGCAAAGGAGCAGGGCGGCCAGCGCGGGCTTTGGCAATTACGTCGGTTACGTTGTCAGTCACGGTAAAAATGATGTGTTTTGCTGCATTTAGAACGGCATTTTAGCCTGTTTCGTTATCAAATTAGTTTGTGCGACGCAGCATTTTTCCTCAAAATGCGCGCCAATTAGTGATCTATCGCGTTTGTTTTCAATGAAAAAGCTGCTTGCAATATTCCTTTTGGTTTCTATCTCTGTGCCCGCATGGGCCGACACTCGTTACATTAGTGACGAGCTAACCGTGTATGTGCGCAGTGGTCCCGGCACAAAATTTAAGATTGTGCGTGGCTTAAAGAGTGGCCGTTCTTTAGAAGTTATTGGCGCGGAAGCGTCGGGCTGGTTGCCGGTACGTATGGATAACGGTGTTGAAGGCTATGTGCTTAAACATCAAGTAAAGCGTAGCCCTGTGGCAAAAGCGCAATTGGCAAATGCTTTAGCTGAACGCGACAAATTACGTAAGCGTGTGGATGACTTGAAAGAACAATTGTCGTCTTCTACTAGTGAAGGCCGCAAAAAGAACACCGCCCACAGCAAGTTGTTGGCTGAATTTGATGCGCTGCAAGCCCGCTTCCAAAAATTGGAGCGCACCTCAAAGCGTGCGGTAGAAATTGATGGTGAGAATGCGCGGTTATCAAACCAAGTTGCAACGCTTGAAGCTGAGCGTGATCAGCTGCGTTTAGAAGTCAGCAAACTGCGCAGCAGTTCAGACCGCGACTGGTTTATTGCAGGCGCGGCGATTATTTTGCTGGGCATGCTGATTGGCCTAATCATTCCAAAAATTAATTGGAAGCGCCGCGACAGCTGGTCGCAGCTTTAAGCTTCAGACAACTGTAGCTGCCACAGCTGGGCATATCGGCCTTGCTGTTCTAACAACTGAGTATGGTTGCCGGTTTCGGCGACCTGCCCAGCTTCCAGAACCACAATCTGGTCGGCATCCACTACCGTTGAAAGGCGGTGAGCGATCACTAGCGTGGTGCGGTTAGCTGCCACTTCGTTAATCGCTTCTAGTACTGCTTTCTCGCTATCGGAATCCAGCGATGAAGTGGCTTCATCAAAGATCAGAATTTCAGGGTTTTTCAGTAGGGCACGTGCAATGGCCACGCGCTGTTTTTCGCCGCCAGATAGTTTTAGTCCGCGTTCGCCAACCACGGTGTCTAAGCCTTCAGGTAGTCGCTGCACAAACTCACCTAAATGCGCCATTTGGATCACTTGCTGTAGTTCAGCGTCGCTCGCATCTGGGCGGCCATAACGTAGGTTGTATTCCAGTGTGTCGTTAAACAGCACCGTGTCTTGCGGCACTACGCCGATATGCTTGCGTAGGCTTAGCCAGCTCACATCGCGTACATTCTGGCCGTCGACTTCAATGCTGCCGCTATTCACATCGTAAAAACGAAATAACAGTCGCGCGATAGTCGATTTGCCTGCGCCGCTGGCGCCAACAATAGCCACGGTTTGTCCGGCTTGAATATCAATATCAACGCCTTGCAGAATCGGGCGGTCATCGTGGTAGCCGAAGTGAACATTGTTAAAATGAATAGCGGCTTTACTCACCTTCAGGTCCGGCGCGCTGTCCGGGTCGGTAATGCGCGGTTCTGCATCTAGCAAGTTAAACATACGGCTAATGTCGGCCAGCGAGCGTTTGATTTCGCGGTACACAAAACCAAGAAAACCCAGCGGCATAAACAGCTGCAAGATATAGGCGTTGATGAGTACCAAGTCGCCCAATGTCATGGCGCCAGATTTCACATCACTGGCCGCCATAATCAACATC
>JAPPPA010000234.1 GCA_028817755.1 Gammaproteobacteria bacterium
AACCCGTTAACTTTTTATTAGCGACGACTGACCCACAAAAACTTCCGGGAACCGTTTTATCGCGCTGCTTGCAATTCAATTTGCGCCGTTTAAATGCGGGCGAGATTAAAGACCACTTAGCGTCAGTATTGGACGCCGATGGTGTTAGCTACGAGCCGACCGCATTGGCGTTGTTGGCTAGAGCGGCAGATGGTTCTGTACGTGACTCGTTAAGCTTGCTTGATCAGGCACTTAACTTTGGCGCGGGTAAGCTTGCCGAAGCTGAAACCCGGGCCATGTTGGGCACAGTAGATGAGTCCCGCGTAGTAGCCTTGTTGGCCTCTATCGTGAATGGCGATGCTGCAGCCACGTTTGAGAAAATTGATGAACTGCAAAGCTTTGGCTTTGACTGGAAGGCGAGCTTGGCTGAGCTGGCGTTAATTTGTCAGCGCTCGGCGGTGTATCAAAAAGCACCTAAGGCATTACCAGACGATACGCCTGCTTTAGAGTCTATTCAGAGTTTTGCTGAACAGATTAATGAGGCTGATTTACAGCTTTATTATCAAATCGCAGTCGCTGGTTTGCGAGATATGGATTTAGCGCCTGAGCCGCGTGCGGGCTTTGAGATGGTGATGCTGCGTATGTTGGCATTCCAGCCTGCAGCAGAGGTTGCGGTGCAGCCAGCTCCAGCTCAAAAAAAAACTGAAGTAAGTGTTCCAGCGGTTGAAGCGCAGCCGCCTCAAACTGTAGAACCCCCAGTAATAGATACTGCTCCCGCAGAGGCCGTTAAGCCCGCACCTGAGCCTGTGGCACAACAAGTAACTGATACTTTGGCGGATGAAGTGCCTGTCGCGCCAGCAGTCCCAGAGCTTACAAATCAGCCAGTAGCACAGCTGGAGCCTTCGCCTGAACCTTCGGTTGTGGCAGAAACACCACAAGCCGCGCCTCCTGTTGTTCAACAACCTGAAGCGGTGGCGCCTGTAAAAGATATTTCTCAGTTGGATTGGGCCGTATTTGCCGCCAGCTTGCCATTAAAGGGCATGTTGGTTGCGCTTGCCGAAAACACCACGATCTTGCAGCGTGATGCGGGTCGATTGGTACTGGGTGTAAGCGCAGCTATGGCCGCAGTCTGCCCGGAAGGTGTTCGTCAACGCTTTGCTGAAATGGTTCAGGAACGTTTGCTTGGCATTGAAGTTGAGTTAACGGTATTGGCCGAGAACGACCAAGCGATGGCCAGTACACCGGCGGCTAAAGCGGCCAAGGCTGAAGAAGATCGGCAGCATTCTGCTGAAGATTCCATTCAACGAGACCCTAACGTGCAGCAGCTGGTTACAGAATTTGATGGTCGTGTAGAGCCAAACAGTATTAAACCCGTGTCTGCTTAATAACAGCAGAAATTACAGGAGTTAGAAAATGAATACGCAAAACTTTGGCAACCTGTTTGAGCAGGTGCAAAAGAATATGAAAGACATGCAAGACAAGGTCGCCAGTATTGAAGTAACTGGTGAGGCTGGCGCTGGCATGGTTAAAGTCACAATGAATGCTCAGCATCAAGTTAAGCGGGTTGAAATCGACCCAAGCTTGGTCGGTGATGACAAAGATATGTTGGAAGATTTGGTTGCCGCAGCTTTCAATAACGCTAGCAGCAATATTCAACGTACTGTTCAAGACCAAATGGGCGGCCTTGCTGGCGGCTTAGGTGGAATGGACTTGTCGTCTATCTTTGGTGGCAAGTAGCCGTTAAATGCTTTCGCCTCTATTAGAACAACTGATTGAAGACTTACAGGTGCTGCCTGGTATAGGCCGTAAGTCTGCCCAGCGTATGGCTTTACAGCTGTTGGAGCGCCGCCGTGATGACGCAGCTAAGCTGTGCGACACCTTGGGGCGCGCGGTCAGTGAAATTGGCCGCTGTGAGGGTTGCCGCACGCTGAGCGAAACGCCGCTATGCCCGGTATGTAGTTCTTCGCAGCGCGATAAAACCCGTATTTGCGTGGTGGAAAGCCCCGCAGAAATGCTGGCTGTAGAGCAGGGCACAGATTATCGCGGCGGTTATTTTGTGTTGTTAGGTCGGTTATCGCCGTTAGATGGTATTGGCCCAGACCAGCTCGGACTGGACATTCTGGAGCAGCGCTTAGCTGAAGGTGGTTGTGAGGAGTTGATTCTGGCAACCAATCCAACCGTAGAAGGTGAGGCAACGGCGCAGTTTATTGCGCAAATGGCGCAGCGCTACGGTGTGAGTTCCTCTCGTATTGCTTACGGTGTCCCTGTAGGCGGCGATTTGGACTTTGTGGATGGTGGCACTCTGAGTCATGCCTTCAGTAGTCGCCAAACGCTTTAGTTGAGCAACTCTTTCTCTTTAGCGTCGCAGTAAGCGCGGTAGAGTAGTTGCGGAATTTCCCCGTTCTCTAATGCAGTTTTAACTGCGCAATCAGGTTCATGATTGTGTTGGCAGTTATTAAAGCGGCAATGCTGCGCAACCTGCTCAATTTCCGGCAGACCTTCTAGCAAATCAGATTCTGGCATTTGCCATAAGCCAATATCGCGCATGCCTGGCGCGTCGATTAACTCTAGCTTGAGTGATTCTGCCTGATATAACTTGGCCGTTGTGGTGGTGTGCCTGCCATGGCCAGTGACTTCAGAAACGCTCTGCGTACGAATACTCTCATCGCCAGTAAGGTGATGTACCAAAGTAGATTTACCAACGCCGGATTGTCCAACAATCAAGGCTTTCTTTGAAGCGATGTAGTCGGTTAACTCCGAGATGCCTTCAGCTGTCACCGTGGAGATTTTGAACCACGGGATGTCGCATGTTGAGGCCAGTGACTGGGCATCGCTTAGGTGTTGAGGCACTTCAGCAGGCAAAGAATCGGCCTTGCTTTGAATGATGATGAGTTCTAGCCCCAGTAGACGTGAGACGATTAATGCGCGCGCAGCGATAAGTTCATCGTTAGGGGGCGTATGGCTGGTAAGCCAAATAACGGTGTCGACATTGGCGGCTAGTACTTTAGCTCGGTGCCGAAAGTCTGGGCGTATGTACTCGCTCTGGCGCGGCAAGATGCTAGCGATGCGATTGTCTTCTGTGACGGTGACAATATCACCGCAGACAGCTTTTCCGGCCTTACGGTTGGCTGTAATCAAAAACTGCTCGTTATTATCTTTGGCTTCGAATAGGGATTCTTTGCCATAGGTGGCAATAATCCGGCCAGTACGTATTGAGTCGCTCAAAATGCTATTCAGTTTCTAGTAGCTGGTCGATCTTCGCCGCGCAAATAAAGTCGTTTTCGCTCAGTCCAGAAATTGCGTGGGTAATCCAGCTGACGGTGACGGTGTTATAGGTCAACAAAATGTCAGGGTGGTGATCTTCTGTGTGTGCAATCCATGCCGCGGCATTTACAAATGCTGTGGCTTGCCAATAGTTCGAGAACTCGAATTTGCGTTGGATAAGGCCTTCTTCAGTTTTCTTCCAGCTGGGATCGATTAGGTCCATGTAACGCAATATTTCAGCCTTACCTAAGGCTTCAACGCCGCCTTCGCAGGATTTACAG
>JAPPPA010000130.1 GCA_028817755.1 Gammaproteobacteria bacterium
AAGAATGCCGTTATTATTAGCTTTCACTCGCATTGTTAACTTCTTTGTGGGGTTTGAGGCCCAAGCTTTTAAGTTTTATTTTACTTAGCGTATTGCTGTTAGTGGTTGAGCTTAAATTGGCCGTATTTTTGTAACCCATAAAATTGTCTGCTATACCTATTCTTGAGATTAGCAACAACAGCTGTGGTTCACGAGGGGTAAACCATGGGTTAGTTGCCAAAAACTAAGATGACGGTTGCATGAAACAACTGATATCGACGCTTCAGTTCAAGCTGACGTTGGGGTACACGGTAATTCTGCTCGCATTGGTCGCAGCGCTTTCGTTCGCGATCCAAGGGCGGTTGGAAGCCGTATTAGAGCAGCAGACGCTTGAGACTGTGGAATCAAAGGGTGCCGCGATTGTGGCCGAGCTGCAACGCCGCCAAACCCTTGTGCATACACTTACCCAATCACTAGCCAGTTTTGCAAAAACAGCTAATGGCGATGCGGACCTGATTCGTAAAGGGTTTCCGAGCATTGTTAATCTATCGGGCTCCGAAAAATTTATTGCGGGCGGAGGCTTTTGGCCTGAGCCTTATGCGGTTGACCCGAGTAAGGAACGCGCCAGTTTATTTTGGGGTCGAGCTCCTAGTGGCGAGCTCGAGTTTTACGACGATTACAACGTCCCTACCGGCCCTGGTTACCATAATGAAGAATGGTATGTGCCCGCTCGTCACCTACAAGACGGTCGTTGTTACTGGTCGCAATCTTATACGGACCCCTATTCTGGCCAGCCTATGGTGACTTGTACGGTTGCCGTTACGTCAGGCAATGAATTTAAAGGTGCGACGACCGTAGATTTGCGCCTTGAGGGATTGGAAGAGTTCATTCAAAAGTTAACGCAAGGCTCTGATAGTTATGCGTTTTTGGTGGATCAGCACAACCGCTTTATCACCTATCCTAATAACGAGTTAGTCAGTAATGGAGGCGATTCTCGCCTTACTAGTGAGCAGCTGGGTAAATTTAGTAACGATTTCTTAGCTTTGGCTGATGTGCTTAAAACGGTCAGAAGTGACCAAATTAGCGCAGCTAAAAGTGTAGAGCCCGGCGCTGAGGGCCTGGCAAATAGCTTAGAAGGCGATAGTTATCAAGTTGATGATAACCAGGCGGCGATGATTGCCACGGCCCTGTTAACCACGCAAAACATATCGGACGCCCAAAACCCTACATTGGCGCGTATTACCTTAGAAGATGATCTGATTTTCAAAGAGGCTGCCACAGCCCATGTCTTTCACGTGCCCGAGGCGTATTGGAAAGTGGTGGTTGTGACGAAAAACAGACCTCTATTCCAAGCCGTAGGCGCGTTTATTGCCAATACCTTGTGGATTACCTTGCTGCCTTTGCTCGGCATTATGGTTATCGCGTTTCTCTCTATGCGCCGCATGCTGATTTTGCCGCTGCAAAACATTACTAAAACATTAAAGCAGGCGGCTGAAGTTAATAGCGATAAAGATGCGCGTTTAGACGACAGCCGTGACGATGAATTGGGCCAACTCGCCTACTGGTACAACCTACGCACCAAAGAACTCTCAGAAACGTTACGCAAGCTATCTTCGGTAAACGATGAGTTAACACACGAAGCCAACTATGACTACCTCACCGATTTAACCAGCCGCCGCCAATTTGAGCGACGCTTGCAGCAGCTGATTGAAACTCAAGGCTGGAGTAAAAGCGCCCTGCTCTATTTGGACTTGGATCAGTTCAAAGTTATTAACGATACCTGTGGCCACGTGGCGGGTGACCAACTCTTAATTAAGGTGGGTGACTGCCTTAGCCAGTACATCCGTGAAGGTGATCTGCTGGCCCGTATTGGTGGTGACGAATTTGCCTTTGTGTTGGATAACATTGCGCATGACGAAACTAGGGACTATGCCAGCAACCTCTTAAATGTCATTCAGGACCTGCAGTTTGACTGGGCCGGTAAGTCCTTCCCTGTCACCTGCAGTATTGGCATTGTGCATTTGGCCGACGTTGAAAAAGATGCGCAAAAGGCAATGCGTTATGTCGATAACGCCTGCTATACCGCTAAAGATGAAGGTCGCAATCGCTGGTATATGTATGCCCCAGATACCGGCGTGATTGAAAAACGTGAAGGCGAAATGAACTGGCTGGCGCAGATTAATGCAGCACTAGATCAAGATTCCTTCTTTGCCGTGTTCCAGCCTATTTGGCCCACTCAACCTGAAGAAGGCATGTTGCCGGGCATGGAAGCACTTATACGCTTGCGTATGCCTGATGGCTCTGTCGTGCCCCCGGGTGCGTTTATGCCGGCTGCAGAGCGTTATGGTGCTGTAGCGAATATTGATCGCTGGATGATTAATCGCACGCTGAAAGAGTTAGCTGAACATCCGAAATTGCTGGCACAGCTGCGTTTCTGCTCAATTAACCTGTCGGCGGCATTTATTTGCCAAAGCGACATGCTGAGCACTATTCGCCACTTATTAATTCGTTATAACTTGCCGCCAGAAAAGATTTGCTTTGAGGTTACAGAAAACCAGCTGATGACAAATTTGGCTCATGCGAAAGCCGGGTTAAAAGAGCTGCGCCGCCTAGGTTGCCAAGTGGCATTGGATGACTTTGGTACGGGTATGTCCTCTTATAGTTACTTGCGTGAGCTGCCAATCGATCACATCAAGATTGACGGCTATTTCGTCAAAAACATCACTGAGGATGATGTGCAATGCACGTTCGTGAAATCTATTCGCGAAATCAGTGATGTGATGGGCTTAGAAACCATTGCTGAATTTGTCGAAACCGATGAAATTTACGGTATGTTGCGTGAGATCGGTGTTACCTATGCCCAAGGCTATGGCATTGCGATGCCAATGGAGATAGATAAACTGATTGAGTTCTTAGACTCGGATGAGCTAAATCGCCTACGGGCCTAATCTTTTAAAACGGCGTTGGAGAAACTAAGGTCAGCGGTTCATTCGTGAAAGGATGAACAAAAGATAAGCCTTCGGCGTGTAAGTACAGGCGCTCACCGCCGTAGCAGACGGCATCGGGCGCGTACATGTCGCAACCGATAATCGGATGCCCTATTTCCGCACAATGCACACGCAGCTGGTGAGATCGGCCAGTATGTGGCATAAGTTTCAGCCTGGTTCGTTGCTTGGCCTTTAAACGCTCAAGCACTTGATATTCGGTTTTTGCGGTCTTGCCGGTTTCAAAGCAAACCTTTTGTAATGGCCGGTTAGGCCAATCAGCAATGAGTGGCAGTTCTATGACGCCGTTGTCGGCCCCCACTAAACCGTCAACCAAGGCAATGTAGTGTTTTGAGATTTGGCGTCGTTCAAAAAGCTTGCCCAGCTCCCCCGCTGCGGCTTTATTCAATGCAATCAGCATCAACCCAGAGGTGTCTAAGTCGAGCCGGTGCGTAAGGTATGGGTTGGTATATCTGCTCTGCAAACGTGTAAAGAGGCTATCGTGGTTTTCTTTCAGGCGACCCGGCTGGGAGAGCAAGCCTGCAGGCTTGTTTACAGC
>JAPPPA010000071.1 GCA_028817755.1 Gammaproteobacteria bacterium
GCATTGGCCATACCTTGCTGGGTCAGGCGCTCGGTTGCCTTAATTTCATCGAGCAAGAAATTGCGTTGCGCGCGGCTGGTTGCCAACTCACGGTTAAGCTCGCTGGTATCGAATACGGCAAGCACATCGCCTTTTTTAACCTTGTCGCCGGGTGTAACCGGTAGTTTCAATAACAAGCCGGAGCGCTCGGCCGCTAAAGTGGCTTGTTGATCTGAAACAAAAATAGCGGGCAAAGATTGTGCCCATAGCAGCTGTGGCCCAAACAAAGCCAAACAGAGCAGCGCCCTACGGCTGCTCCGCAATAAATAACCCAACATGTATTCCCCAAGGTAGCTTGCGCTACCAGCGCTGTGCTCAATAACGACGTTCGCTAAGGTGTATAGCTTAAGTTAAAGGCAGCTATCAAACCAAGCAATCGTCTCCGCGGCGACCTCTTCGCGGTTGGTTTCATTAAACATTTCGTGCCGCCCGTCTTCATAAATGCGCACATCAACTTGAGCGATCCCCGCTTTTAGATAGCGTTTTTCCAAAGCACGTACACCGGTTTCGGCGTTGTTACTCGTGTCTTCGCTACCGGTGATCAGATAAACAGGTAATGTTTTAGGAATAGCAGCAAGATTTTTGTCACGTTCATTAAAACCAACGCCTTTCAACAGATCAGACCACATGCTTGGGGAACAAGAAAATCCACACCATGGGTCTGCAACATATTTGTCTACCTGCGCGGTATCGCGCGACAGCCAGTCAAAGCGCGTGCGCGCCGGTTTAAATGGCTTGTTGAAAGCGTCATATGAGGTCGCGTCCAACACCGCACTAGCACCTGTAGCGCCGACTCGTAAACGCTCAATAAAAGCGACCAAGCGGCCAACGTATTGAAATGGCCCTGCGGCACCGTTGGTGCCACTTAACATTGCTGCATCAATCGTATTGCCGTAGCGAATCAAGTAACTCTGGCTAATATGCGAGCCCATGCTATGGCCCAGTAAAAACACCGGCAGACCTGGGTGTTCTGACCTGATATAGGCATTTACTAACGCCAAGTCATCAACCACTTTTTCCCAACCCTTTGCGTCAGAGAAGTAGCCATGCGGCAATTTTTGCGCAACCGCTGTTTCTCCGTGGCCGCGGTGGTCATTCATCACCACCGCATAACCGGCGTTGTTGAGTTGCTCGGCGAGCCACTCATAACGCGCGCTGTGTTCGGCCATTCCATGGGCAATCTGTACAACAGCCTTTGCTGAGCGTGTTTCAGGCAACCAAGCTCGTACAAATAGCGCCAAACCGTCAGTTGTTGTCAGTTGAAATTCTGCTGCGGACATCCAATGTTCCTGATTTTAAAAGCATTTACCTATTGTAAGCCCTTGACCCCGTTCACTTACAACGCCATGCTTCTAGGTAATTAGGAGTTTCACGCGCTACAGGGGATCGCGCATGACGACATACCTTTTGGCAATTGACCAAGGTACTACCAGCAGCCGCGCCATTGTCTTTAATCAAGACGGGCAACAAATGGGCGTCGGCCAGCAAGAGTTTGACCAGCACTATCCGGCTGACGGCTGGGTAGAGCACGACCCAGAACAAATCTGGGAAACCACCGTAAATACTTGCCGCACAGCTATTGAGCAAGCAGGTATTAGCGCCAGCGACATCGCCGGCATTGGCATTACCAACCAGCGTGAAACCACCGTTGTTTGGGACCGCGCCACCGGCAAACCGGTTTATAACGCGATTGTGTGGCAAGACCGCCGCACCGCCGACCATTGCGCCAAACTCCGCGAGGAAGGCGTGGAAGACATGGTCACCAAACGTACCGGCCTATTACTGGATGCCTATTTTTCTGGCACCAAGTTAGCGTGGATTTTAGATCGCGAGCCTGAACTACGCCGCCGCGCAGAAAACGGCGAACTCGCTTTTGGCACCATCGACACCTTCTTACTTTGGCGCCTAACCGGCGGCAAAGAGCACGCAACTGACGCCAGCAATGCCTGCCGCACTCTGCTTTACAACATTCATACCGGCGATTGGGATCCAGAACTATTAGAGCTGTTGAACGTGCCCGTCGCCGTTTTGCCAGAAGTAAAAGACTCTGCCGATGATTACGGCAGTACTGACCCAGAACTGTTTGGTGCTGCTATTCCTGTTCGCGCGTTAATTGGCGACCAACAGGCAGCGACCGTCGGCCAAGCCTGCTTTGAGCCTGGCATGGTGAAAAGCACCTATGGCACGGGCTGCTTTGTGATGCTAAATACCGGCGAAAAGCCTCTAGCGTCTAAAAACCGCCTACTGACTACTGTGGCTTACCGCCTAAACGGTAAAACCACTTACGCGCTTGAAGGTTCTATCTTCAACGCGGGCACCGCCGTGCAATGGCTACGAGACGGTTTGCAGCTCATTCAAAACGCCGGCGAAACCAAAGCGTTAGCTGAAAATATTGACTCCTCTAACGGCGTATACCTTGTGCCAGCCTTTACTGGCCTAGGTGCACCGTACTGGGACCCTGATGCCCGCGGCGCCATTTTGGGTGTGACTCGCGACACTGGTATTGCCCATGTTGTCCGCGCCGCATTGGAATCCGTTGCTTATCAAACACGCGACCTGCTAGAAGCTATGCGTGCTGATGGCGCCAAGCTCGATACGCTTCGTGTAGATGGCGGCATGGTCGTTAACGACTGGGTTGTACAACGCTTGGCCGACATTCTGGGCAGCCCATGTGAGCGCCCAGAAGTAACCGAAACTACCGCACTAGGCGCAGCTTATTTAGCTGGCTTGGCTGCAGGAGTTTACGACTCACTAGAAGAAATCGGCAGCCATTGGCGTTGTGAACAGCGATTTAATAGCCGCATGACCGAAGTTGACCGCGAACGCCGTTACCGCGGCTGGCAAAACGCTGTGCGTAAGGTGCAAGCCAAGTAATGGGTGCTCCAGCCTCACCAATGACAACTCGCTTTGTGGCCTATAGCCGCTTGCTTGTTATTGGCATGCTGGCCTTAGAAATTCCATCTGTTTGGTTGCTGGAAGCAAACCCAGAATGGGAGCCCGCGTGGCGTGGTCTACACCTGTTGCAAATGCTGCTACTGATTGGCCTTGTACTAGTCGGGCGTAGCTATCTGAAAAAGCAAGAATCTCATTGGGTTACACAGGCCCACTTTATTCTAGCGGCGCTTGTGTTCTCATTTATCGGTGACTTTATTAATTCTGGCCTAGTCGATGTAAGCGCGATTACAGAGCAACGTCATGTGCTGTCGATTGTGCCTTTTGCCATTGCCCAAATTATTTATGTGATGGTGTTTTGGCGTAGCTCTAGCGTGTCTCCGGAACACAGCGCATCAGACAGCATCAGCAACTTTAAACTTGCCGGGCTGGTTCTTTGGCTACCCGTTTCCGTTGGCCTTTGGTTTACGATCTTTACTGACTGGATGCCAACCGTTATTGAACGCGCAACGCTGTTTTACGCCTGCTTAGTGATGCTGATGGGCATTACCAGTACATGGATATGGCGAGTGTGGGGCGACATTGGCT
>JAPPPA010000169.1 GCA_028817755.1 Gammaproteobacteria bacterium
GATGTACGCCGTGAGAGCGGCAGGTGGACGCATGTTAGTGGCGTCTGATGTATCGCCTCTAGGCTTGGATATTGCCTTACCAGATTTGAGAACGCGCCTTGGCTGGGGGCCGAGTTGGCATGTGCAGTCCTTAACCGATTCGGATCGTCGGGCGTTTTTGCGTCAGCGTGCTTTGCAAAAAGGTATGCAGTTAGAAGACGATGTGATTGATTGGGTGATGAAGCATCATGGTCGTGATACCGCGGCGTTAATGTCTTCGGTAGAACGTTTGGCGAGTGAGAGCTTGCAGCAGCGCCGCAAGCCCAACTTGAGTTTTACGCGCTCGGCGTTGCCACCGCCGTCTGTGCCTTCAGAAACTTCACTAAGCCAATAAAAAGCGTCACTGACAGGATTGGCTCTAGCGCGGCAACGGCCGCTAGGGTGGGATATTCACGGTGTGTCCAGGCTTCCATGCAGCCGTGCGCAAACACAATCCAAATCAACAAGCTCATCCATTTGTAGGTATAGGTTTTGCCACGGAAAAGGCCCGGGCCAGCTACGAGTAACGGCAAGATGAGTGGCGCTGACATGGCTAAGGCAGTCACGCCGGTGACCGGCAAAATGCGGAAATGCCATACCAACAACATGCCGAGTAGGCACATATAGCTCACCGTGGTGATTTTCCATGCAAGGCGGATGCGGTTGATTTGTTCTGGTGTGTTACTAGTCATTGTTAATTTTTGAGTTTTGCTGCGAGCTCGGCTAGGCGTTTTCCTAGCGCAAGGCAGAGATTTTTTTCGTCTTCGCTGATGGCTTTGTCAGTCTCAGTGCCAGCGAGGTGAGACGGACCATACGGCGTGCCGCCCGTCGTTGTGCGCATAAGCGCTGCTTCGCTATAAGGAAGACCGCTTATCACCATGCCGTGGTGTAGCAATGGCAGCATCATGCTTAACAGCGTACTTTCTTGGCCGCCATGTAGGCTGCCTGTGGAGGTAAATACGGCGGCTGGCTTACCGGCTAAGTCGCCGTTCATCCATGTGCTACTGGTGCTGTCGATAAAATGTTTAAGTGGCGCAGCCATATTGCCAAAGCGAGTAGGTGAGCCCAGCGCTAGAGCATCGCAGAGGTGTAAGTCCGCTTCAGTGCAGTAGGGCGGGCCGCTTTGCGCGAGTTTGGCTTGGTGCTTGTTCGCTTCTATCGTTTGCAATTCAGGCACGGTCCTTAGCAAGGCTTCAGCGCCTTGCTGTTCAGCGCCTTGCGCAATTAGGCGAGCCATATCGGCCGTAGCGCCGTGGCGGCTGTAAAAAAGAATCAGTACCTTGGGCATGTTCATGCTGTTTTAGAAAAGTGCGAGCACGTTTTCTGGTGGACGACCTAGCGCGGCTTTATCGTTATGAATCACGATAGGGCGTTCGATCAGTTTTGGGTGTTGCGTCATCGCTTCAATGATGGCCTCATTTGAGGCTGCTGCTAGGTTTTGTGCTTTAGCCTCTTCTTCTTTGGCCCGTAGTAGCGCCGCGGCTTCAATACCTAGCTGCGCGAGTACCGTTTGCAGTTGCTCAGTAGATGGCGGGTTTTTAAGGTATTCAAATACCTCTGCTTCAATGCCTTTTTCTTGTAGCAATTGCAGGGTTTGACGAGATTTAGAGCAGCGCGGATTGTGCCAGATTTGAGTAGTCATCGGTAAAACTAAAAAGGAGCCTATGGGTGCAGTCGCACCGTGGAAATTAGGCTGCTATTGTAGGCTATTGACGTATGCTGCCAAAGCCTTGATTGACACTTGCGCATGGGCGGCGATAATGCGGGTGCTAAGGCCGTGTTTGATAGCTATGACTATTGCCATAAACACGGTAGATATTTTTGGGGCCTAGACTTTGAATAAAGAGATGAAAACTATGCATAGCAAATTTGCAACGACAGCGGGTAAGGGGCTTGTTGTTGGCGGTGTCGCACTAATGGCAGTTGGCTGCGCAAGCTTGCCAGAGTATGAGCCGATTGCAGCTGCGGAGCCGACTTATGAGCCAGTGGAACAGGCTCAGGCAACAGGCATTTCAGAAGCAACAATGGGTGCACTTGATGCGGCTCGTCAGCGTGTACAACAAGCGCGTGACTTGGGTATCGAAGCAAGTGAAGCTGAGCGTTTCCTAGCGGCGGCCGAAGCGGCTGCTGCTGAGAACGATGATGCGCGTACCAGCGATTTGGCGGCGCGTGCGCATCGTCATGCTGATGCAGCAATTAACCAGTATTACGCGAGTGCAGCTGAAGCAGAACTTGCAGAAGCACGTGAATACGCCAACTTGTCTCGCGACCAATACGATCGCTTGCAAGCCGGTGATGCAGCACTACGTGGTCAGCGTGCAGAAGAAGCACTGAAAATTCTTCAACAGCTGAATGCTGAACTTGCTGTAGCGCAAAGCATTTACACCGTGGTTAGTGGTGACAGCCTTTGGAAGATCTCTGCTAAAGATGACATCTATGGCAACCCATACTGGTGGCCGTTGATTTACAAAAACAATGCTGACCAAATTGAAGATCCAGACTTGATTAGCATTGGTCAAGACCTAAACATCCGTATTCACCCAACCATCGGTGAAGTGAATGCTGCGGTTGATCATGCGCACACTCGTGGCTCTTGGAGCGTGGGTGGTGTAGAAGAAGCGGATCGTCAGTACCTTAACCAGTAAGGTTTAAGCGCTGAACATAAAAAAGGCCCTCATTTGAGGGCCTTTTTTGTATCTGCATGTTTTTAGTTAGTGAGTTTGTCCCACACAGCGCCGTTTTCGCTTTCTCGCAAGCGTTCCAACCATTCATTGTGAGCGCTGAGTTCTTCTGCAGATGCTTGAGTTACCACGAAATTTTCTTCAGGTTTGCGGTGGTAAAAGCCTTTTTCAATGACTTTTTCTCCGGTGTTTTGGCTGCTATTTGCATCTAGGCCTAGGGTGATCTGGCCGCCGGTCATCGCCAGGTAAACGTCGGCTAGAATCCCGGCATCTAGCAGCGCGCCGTGCAGGGTACGGTTGCTATTGTTAACGTCGTACCGTCGGCAGAGCGCGTCCAAACTATTGCGCTGGCCTGGGTGCATTTTGCGCGCCATAACCAGTGTGTCGGTGACGGTACAGTGCTGCTCCAAGGTGGTCTTCGCGCCGTCCAGTTTGGCTAATTCGTGATTGAGGAAGCCAACATCAAAGGGGGCGTTATGGATGATGACTTCAGCATCTTGGATGTATTCCATAAACGCTGCCGCCACTTCATGAAAGCGAGGCTGCGAGGCAAGGTGTTCGTTGGTGATACCGTGAACCTCAATAGCGCCTTGGTCGATTTCACGATCTGGGTTGAGGTAGTAGTGAAAGTTATTTCCGGTCGGGCGGCGATTAATCAGCTCAACACAGCCGATTTCAATAATGCGGTGGTCTTCGCGGGTTTCTAGGCCCGTGGTTTCTGTATCAAGACAAATTTGACGGTGTTGCATTTGATTTCCTTGGCTATTTGCCTTGAATCTCATCCATTGCTTGGTTGGCTAAGGTGTCAGCAATTTCGT
>JAPPPA010000015.1 GCA_028817755.1 Gammaproteobacteria bacterium
GTTTATTATCTGAACGGTAGTTTTATAGCGCCGAACGGCATTAGGTCTCAATGCGTTCTGCGTAGGCAAAAAAAATCCCCGCTGAGCGGGGATTTTTTAAGAACCTAGAACAGGTTTACTTGGCCAGCTGCTTACGCAACCAGAGCAGCGCCAAGGCGCCCACGGTTGCAAGCACTAGGGTTCTAATATCAAAACCACTCACACCGCCAAAGCCCAGCAAGTTCCCAGCAAAGCCACCCACAAACGCACCAGCAATACCTAGCAACATCGTAATAAGTAAGCCGCCACCGTCTTTACCCGGCATGATCCACTTAGCCAAAGCACCAGCCACAATACCCATTACAATCCAAGACAAAATACCCATCTATGTTTACTCCTAACTAGTGGTTTTGGTTTTCACAATTTTCATTTACGCACTCGCCGTATAACGTCAGGCTGTGGTCAACTAACTTAAAGCCCTTCTGTTCGGCAATCTCATGCTGTAAACGCTCGATGGTTTCATCCATAAACTCAACAACCTTGCCGCAGGTCATGCAAACAATATGGTCATGGTGATGGCCCTGGTCTAGCTCAAAAACCGCATGACCACCTTCAAAATTATGGCGCTGTACTAAGCCCGCCGCCTCAAACTGGGTTAGTACTCGATACACCGTTGCTAAACCAATTTCTTCATTTTGCTCTAGCAAGTTCTTATATACGTCTTCAGCGCTCATATGACGCTGATCACTACTCGCCAACATTTCCAAGATTTTGACTCGGGGCAAGGTGACTTTAAGGCCGGCTTTTTTTAATTCTGACTGTTCCATAACAACACTACGATCTATTTGTGCCTATTTTAGTGCTTATTGCGCTGGCATGGGAGGAACTAGCAATTCCGGGTCAACACGCTCACCACGCCAGTTCATGCGCCAATCCAAATGTGGCCCAGTAACGCGACCTGTTGCACCAATATCGGCGACTAACTCACCCTGCTCTACTCGCTGGCCTTCTTTCACATGAATCTTGCTTAAATGCAGAAACGAAGAGGTCACGCCGTGCCCATGGTCAATAATCACCGTGCCACCAGAGAAATACATGTCCTCATGCACCAAGGTAATCACCCCAGCAGCTGGCGCCACAGTCGGTGTACCTGTTGGTCGGGCAATATCAATACCAAAGTGCGGGCGACGTGGATTGCCATTCAAAATACGCTGGCTACCGTACACACCGGAAATTGGCCCAGTGGCTGGCCACACAAAGCCTTCAAAAATATCCTCACGCTCATCTCGCCTTGCGCGGGCCGTTTTCGCAGCCGCCACTTCTTTACGAATACGTTTTAGCTGATCTTGGTTTGGCGTGACCTTGCTTGGCGGCAAGCCGTCAATTCGCTGAATACGGTATTCACGCTGGGCAATATCTAATTCCCATGCCTGCATGGCTTGCCCAGGGCAGTGAGCCGTCAACAGCGCTTTCGGCTGGTAGTCTCGCCCAAAGCCAAATACAAAACGGCCGGCTTCATCAACTTGCAGCTCTTCTGAGTCCATTCGAAGCTGACAGCCTTTAGCACCACTACCGCGCACCAGCTGCCCTTGCTGAATCTCTTTCGGCTGCCACTGAATTTCAGCGTTTACGTGGGTAACCACTAAACCCGCCATCAATACAAAAAGGCTTTTCAAATTGCGCATTAACTGAAGCACCATTACTTAAAATTGTTAGCAATAAAAACGATTGTTCTAATTTGGCGTATAATTCGACAATAATTATTCACGGAGAGCCGCAATGCATCCCGTCGCACCGCGACAATTGATGTTTGACCAGCTCACACCCCCGGCCTTAAGGGACCGATCCACAGCCTATGTGAGACGCGCCCGCCTGCTAGGGGTGTCGCTCGCCTTTGGCCCGGGCATGGGCATTATCATGTGCGCCCTCTTAGTTTTAATTAACCGGCACAACGCTGCCCATGTATGGCCCATTGTAATCGCCGACTTATTCTTTTGGGCGTTATTAGCCTTCTATTGGTTCCGCGGGCATTTCTCGGCGACTGCGCACGCCACCATGCTGATATTTAATGGGCTCATCGTCTATTTTGCTTGGCTATGGGGCGTGGGCGCGCCGATGACCGTATGGGCTGTCGCCAGTACCGTTTTCTGTATGTACTTACTGGAAACCAAACGCTCCATCATCCACGTCGGCCTGCTTTTGCTAGGACTAGCTATCATCAGTTTTGGCGAGCTCAGCGGCTACTCGGTTCCCGAAAACTTAGATGCCGGTACCGAAGCGGCGATGGCACTAGCCTCTGCTCTACTCGCGCTGGTGTTCACCATCATGGTAACGGCCGAAGTTCGCTTTTTGTACGAACGCGCCGAACAGCTATTAGACCAAGAAGCGCGAACAGATGTGCTAACCGGGCTGTCTAACCGCCGACACTTTTTTGATATCGCCAAGCGCGAAGAGCGTGTAGCTGGCAAAGAAGGCTGGGGAATGGCTGTCTTGCTCATCGACATGGACCGCTTCAAGCAAATTAACGACACCTGGGGCCATGCAGCTGGCGACAAAGCATTGAAAGCGGTAGCCGATATTTTGAAACGCACCGTGCCTCGTTTCATCGGCACGCCTGCGCGTGTTGCTGGGGATGAATTTGTCGTTCTTTTAAGCCATTCCGAAATCGCAGAATGCACCGACCTTGCCAACCGCATCCGCGAAGCCGTGAGCTTGACCCGCGTTTATGGCCGCAGCGGTCAAACAATCAATTTATCGGTCAGCATTGGGGTGGCAGAGTATTTGCCGGTACAAGGTGAAACTATCGATGAAGGCTTAGCACGCGCCGACAGGCTACTTTATAAAGCCAAAGACCAAGGTCGCAACACAGTCATTGAAGACGATCGCCTTCGTATTGTAGGTGCAGCTTAAAAACGCCCTGCGTGGAATACCAGCGTGGGCACTTGGCGGCCATCGTTCTCGCCACCGCATTCTGTATACACCCGCACACGGCTCACCGCCGCATACGGCACATGCCAACGAAAAGTATGCTCAATAGGCATGCCGACGATGGCGCTCAAGGCCGCACGAATCACACCACCGTGGCATACCAGTAATACATGCTTACCAGCGTAATCACTGAGCAATTGCTGCCAAGCCGTAGTGATGCGTTGGGTAAATTCCGCAAAGGGCTCTGCTCCCTCGGGTGAGTGCTTAGCTGGGTTCAGCCAAAAACGTAACACTTGCTCGGGGTCTTCTGCATTCAAGTCAGCTGGGCGCTGGCCTTCCCATACGCCAAAACAGATTTCACGAAACTGTGGCTCGACCACTAATGGCGTCGATGTTTTCTCAGCAAGTTCTTCGGCAAATTCACGGCAGCGTAATAATGGCGAGCTGACGATCTGGTCCCACTCAGGAGGCTCGACTGTAGCTTCACGCATTTGCTGCCAGCCCTGCTCAGACAACGGGTCATCCTTGGTGCCGCGATACATCTCACCACCGGCAGGCTCACCGTGGCGGATTAAATCAATCGTGGTAACAATTGGGTTATTCAGTGCGTCAGCGAGCTTAGCCATTAGCTGTCTTTGTTCTTGCCTAAGTTAGCCGCCACCAAATGGCGACGACGCTCTTTTGCATCTTTATCACTTGGCAGAATCACGTGTGGCAACAACAGCACCCGCAATAACGCCAACAACATATAGAGATAACTGAGGCTGAACATGATGCCGCAGAAAATTGAAACGTATTCAAAGTTTGGGTGAATGTATTTAATACCCCACCAGCTCATCACATCAATCAAGGCCGAAATCAGGCCGATTGGGAAAATGATTTGGTAGTAACGCAGGTGGTTAAACTGCATAGAGAATGGCACGCCAATCACTAAGAACGACGTAGTAAAGCCAAACAAGTGCGCATGGGTAAACGCAATCAATTTGCCCGTGGACATATTGGCAAAGTATTGCTCAGCCGAACCATGCACATGAATTTGCCACCACGCCTCTACCGCACCAAAGGCAAAGGCGATGCCGTACATGGTTAAGGCCATGGCTAAGCCGCGTTTCACACCCGTTGGGTAGTGATACAGCAGCAAGTCTTCTTTACTGACCTTAAACGGCACAGTGACTTTGTTCAGCCAGATAAGAAAGATAAAGAAGACGAATAAGCCCATGGGCGCGATGGTGGTGTACAACATGCTCGGCTCTTCTGGCACTGCCACCAATTCATCTTCTGCAATTTCTATATCGGCTAAGAAGTCACCCTCGCCAAAATCAAAGCCATCTTCTGCAAAGGCCGCCCCGCCGCACAGCAATGCGCCAAGCAGTAAAACGAGTTTAAGGTTTAAGGTAGTCAGGTAGCGCATGTATCTCTTCCTAAGGTGATGCTGCGTCTATTTTTTCTTCAGTCGAACGTAGATCATGGCGCCAGCTTTTTTAACCGCATAAGCCAGCTGATCTACGGCAGTACTGGCACCGACAGCGCCTTCTACTTTTGGCGCAAACTGGCCTTTAAAACGGTTTAGATCGCCAAAATCAATATCGTCGGCATTAATCGGCACAACCTGGTCTACAGCTAACTTACGCGTGGTAGTAACCAAGGCAAAAGCACCTTCGCCATCTACCGGGACAATAATTGCCATACCCACAGGTTTACCACCCGCCACAGGCAAATAGATCACAGTTTCATCGGCTTTGCTAAGGCTCACGCCCATACCTTTGGCCCGCTCGATATCGCTGTCGGTAAACAAGGCATCGAGAGGTTTATAGGTTTTCACCTCAGGAAACGCTTGTTGCACAGGCTTAGGGATCAAGTTTTCGGTGCTTAGCCAATTGCCCGGTTTATCTGGGGTTGAAGCCGCATCGCCTGGATCAGACTTCGCTGCGCCTTCGTCAGCATTACTTGCACCATCACCGTCACTGTCTTGTGCGGCAATCAAGGCGAATGCAGCAGCATTGCCGCCCGCCTTCTCAAAGGCTTTGCCGTAAGCATTTAAAGGGCTGCCACCACCATCTACATGACAAGCGTTACACGATGGCATATAGCCAAATTGGCTTTTATATTGTTTCGCAAAGCCTGGCTCCGCTTGCGCAACAGAAATGCTTGCCACAAGCCCAATGATGCCCACGCATAACTTAGTAAACAGCTGGGGCTGATTTGCTGGCGTCATATGAGTTAGGCGATACGACATATTCATTCCATTCGTGGGTTTTGTGGCCATTGCCCTTTCCAACCTTAAAAATCAAATAGCGATGGCATGGCATCTTGCATCTGCTGTAGATGCTCACTGCCTTCGGCCGTAGCCTTATCTAACTTAGCGCGTTGGCGCGAGTTTTCTGGCGGCATTAACTGGCCTGACTTTGCCGTGCCCAAGAAACGCTCATAGTCCAGCGCATCACTTATTTCACTGGTTTCCTGAATACGGAGCAACACTTCGTCTTCAGTCTCGCCATTCATAAAGTCCAGTTTGGCGTTAGGATTACCCCGGTGACAAGCAAAACAGTAGGTTTCAAACACTTGCAAGACCGAACCTTCGGTAATATCCAGCGGCGGCGCGCCATCCACCAACGGCGGTGACATGCCTTCAGTGGTATGACAGCAGCTATCAGGCAGGCGTTCCACGCCCATAGAGGTAAACAGCGCTTGCAATAAAGGAATACGGCGGAAAGGCTGCGGCTCAAACATCTCGCGCATGGCTTTGCTATCCACGGCTGCAGTGACTTTTTCTAAACTGTAGCCGCTGTGTTTTTCCAGCAAGCGTAAGTCGTTATCACTAAACATTTGTGCCAGCCCGTATACGCCTTCCAAAGAGTCCGCGGCATAAATGGCTTTTGGAGCGCGCGGCACCAACGGGTCCACTTCAATACGAAGTGGCGGCAAGCTTTCAAACTCTTCTAGACCTAGCTCGGCGGATTTCTCAGACAAACTGGCAGCGGTCTCCCCCATGCCCAACAAGTCTTTTACAAACAGCAGGAACGGGTTACCAATCGGCTTCTCAGTAATGGGGTTGCGATTTGCAAGATCGCCATTCGCTAAAGCAATACCGTTTTCGGGCCAACTTTTAGCTTGTAACGCTTTTTGGCGCTGCACCGCAGGACTGGTTTGGTCGAAGCTACCCGGGCTCCACATATATTCCAATGCGAGCTTTAGCATGCCACGGCGGCAGGCGTTTCCGCGATCGCCTTCACCACAACCGTCCAACCAAATTTTCTGCGTAGTAACAATGGCATTGCCTTTGTCAGCCATATCATCGACTGCTTCGGGGTTTGCCAAAGGCACTTGCAGTTCAGCGGCAAAATATTCACTGCTATCAAGGTGGTGGCCTTTGATTAGCTCAGCGACTGCTGGATTAGCATTGGTCTCTTCCCATGGCCGAACAGGGAAAATAGGCGCGCCAGACTGGTGGCAGGTCATACAAATGGCGCGCTTGGTATAAACAATTTTCGGGTTTAAATCAGGGCCGTAATCTTTCACCAGCTGGAACTCAAAACGACCAGCCATTTCGTTGTAGCTGATCACTTCGATTTCATTGGCATCTTCGACAAAGCCCATAAACAAGCGGCCGCGATACATATTGTCGAAGCTATGGTCGCTGTCTGGCTGACGGATATCGGCCACGGCAATAATACGAGGGTGCTTGAAGTTGGCCTGCCCTTTCAATAAAGAACGGCCATTTGGAATCAAGGTGGTAACAGGCGCTGTGTTGTCTTTATCTTGGTTAGCGACGAGTTCTAAGAGCGAATCGAAAGGGTATGGCAAGCTGCCATGCTCTTTAATCAAATGATCAAACAGCGAACGCGTGCCCTCGGGCGGCAAGTCGTCATTAGAAACTATTTGCGCATGCAAGCTATTGGCGTCATCGGCTTGCGTTGCCGCCAACTCACTGACTTTTAGCTTAGACACTTCGCCTTCGTCGCCACTCAATACTGAGTAAGCAATGACAACGGCCAAAATGAGCAACACGGCGATGGCTAGTTTCTTCATTCTCTGTCTCGTCCTGCGCTAGCGCTTTTATAAGGCAAAAGGCCAGCTCTACATTTGCAGAACTGGCCTTTTATTCAGATCAACATCCAGTAGATGTTTACATCATCTTCAAGAACTCGGTAAGCGCACGCTTATCGCCAGCACTTAGGTCAACACCGAACTGGTGTCCTTTGTTCTCGATCAGATCGTCACACTTCTGGAACGTTGGTTTATGAGGGTCCGAGCTCGCAAAGTTAGCCACTGGCGTACCTTTGCTTACTGGTAGCTTGATAAAGCCTTGACCATCTTCACGCAATGCCAACTTCATATCGTGCGTAGTCACCGTAGTTTTCTGCGGACGATGTGGCTCAACGTTTGGATCATCTGACATTAGCAAACGCTCCATCGCGATTTCGTACTGTTGTACACGACCTTTTACGGTGTAATCGATGGTGCCGTCAGGCAAGTAAGTCAGCTCACCCAGTGAGTTGTTATGTAGGAATGGCGCGATCGCCCAAGCTGATAGCAAAGAGATGTTACGGAAGTAACCCGCACCAGAACCTTCACCACCAATCTCGGTTTCACCGAATTCCATACCACCCACTAGCGGTACCATGCGGCTCAAACGACGCGGCACGCTGCCCACTGCTGGACGCTCACGGAAGGTTTCAGAAGCAAACTCTTCCCAGATGTGGCCTTCGTCATGGTTGTCGTGCATTGCACGGCACATGTTCACGCCCACTTCGTGGAACGGCGTCAGGTTGTCATTACCAAGCCAGTCTTGGCCGAATAAGCCATCTTTCGCAAATTGCGCTGGGCGAACACTGCCATTCGCGTCTTGCGCCATGTACTTGGCTTGGAATTTCTCTGAATTACGCTCTTCGGCGGTAAATTCATACTGCCAGAACTGCTCAGCACCAAATACGTGACCTTCGTAGAATTTCTCCAACGCGTCTTTGTCGTTAGTGATCGACTCAGGTGGTACTTTGGTTGAGTGGCAACGCGCACATTCGCGAGCGTATACGTTACGGCCTTCTGGCACCTTATCGGTGTCAATAAAGGCAGAACCCGGCGTACCGTCAACGTCAGTCGCATTCATTAAGTAAGTAGGACCACTAGTCATTACGTACTGTGCAAGGTGACCCATCTTAGCGTCGGCGTGGTTCCATGCTTCACACTCTTCTGAACACTGTTTAATGCTCATTGGGCGCTGTTCAGCGTCATCGCCAAAGAAGGTGCCCGGTACTGGGAAGTTAGGCACCCAGCACTCTTCGGTACACATACCAATATTGATGTATACACGTAGTAGCGCAAGGCGATCACCTACGGTGTCCTCAGCACCTTTTAGTACGTGGAAGGTTGGCGCTTCTTTCAACTCACCGGTGAACGGATCTTTCATCACGTGGTTAAACACGCGCTTGTTCATAAAGTCGGTGATGTTGTTTTGTGTGCCTGGGTTGTTCATAAAGTCGTTCGGGTTGATCGACGTATCAACAGTACCCGGACGGGCCGCACCAATCGCTTGCACAGCAAAGTGCTCACGTGGAGTACCAGATAGGAAGCCAGTCAGTGGCTGGTTCACATACTGGTTACCAATCAAGCCCATGATGTTTTCCCACTCTGGCTCGTTTGGATCTTTAGGTGGGTTGGTTGGGTCAAACGCTACGTGACACTGCACGCATGGGTGACCGATGGCAAAGCGACGATTGTTCTCGCGCTCACCTTCTTGGTATGGCGTGGTTCGAGGATCGAATACCACGTTGCCGTCTGCATCTACTTCTTTTTCACGGAAGTATTTGCGATAACCCAATACACCCGTGCTATGTGGGTCTTGGCAGATATCTACCCAGTAAGACTCTTCATTACCTTGCTTACAATCAGGGTCGTTGATCATGCCCCACTTAGTAAAGCGGTACGGACGCGTACGTGTGTCCATCCACTCGGCATAGTGCATATTCTCTTTGCCGATGGTACGCGCTAGGTGAATTTCGTTTAGATCTTGGTTACCAAAGGTACCTTTAAACCATACATCACGGCCGCGACGTACAGATTCACGCAACTCAGCCGCTTTGGCTGGATCAACCGCTTCTACGTCTTTATAAAGACTATTGGCGATACGGCAACCTTCAGCGTCGTAGCCAGTTGGCTGCGGCTGGTCGCAATCGGGTGGATCGTACTGAGGGATAGGCACAATATCCCAAGTGATTGGGCCGCCACGCTCATGCTCTTCTACGCTGGTGCCGTCATGCCACACTTTACGTGACGCGAGGGTTGCATAGAAAGTGTCATCGTAACGGTCGTAGTTCTCTTGAACTTTAGGCGAACCGTGGTAGATACCGGTCAACTTACCGCGGCGAGCCAGCTCTTCTAGCGGCGCACTACGTAAAGTACGAGTGAACGCTTCATCAGAGACGGGAATCTCCGCAAAACCTTCATCATTCACTGGGTGGCCAGGTGCTGGCTCAACCAAATTGGGGAGAATATCAATCGCCCAAGTGAAGCTTGCGACAGCAGCAACACCGGCAATGGCTAGAGTGATTTTTTTCATCACTTCCTTCCTTTTTATCTACCAATCCAAGGTATAGAGCTGACTAACCTATGCCAACTTTTGGGCTAAGGCAAGCCGTTGTCAGATAAGACAATTTTGCTATTTTCTTTAGCGCCAGAACTGAATTCTGACTCAAGCGGCCAATTAGCCCGGCGGCCAACTTAAATCACGACCACCAATAATGTGGAAATGCAGATGGAACACGGACTGGCCGGCTTTCTCGCCACAGTTATTAACGAGACGGAAAGCATCTTCATAGCCCTCTTGAGCCGCAATCTTGGGCGCTGTTAATAGCAAGTGACCCAGTAACTGCTGATGGTCGCTTTGCGCAAGATTCAATTGTGCAATCGGCTCTTTGGGAATGAGCAGGATATGCATCGGCGCTTGTGGCGCTACATCTCTAAAGGCCAAGCAAAGCTCATCTTCATAAACAATGTCAGCTGGAATTTCGTGGCGAATAATCTTCCCGAAAATCGTGTCTTCACTCATTACGCTATTAACTCTATAAAATGTCCGAATGACAGATGAGTTTAGCCCACTACTGCCCTACGCCGACATTCAAATCGATGAAAACGGCCTCCCCATTAGCCAGCAGTACGACGACCCCTATTTCAGCCGCAATGGCGGCTTAGCAGAAACCCAACATGTGTTTATCGCCGGCAACGACCTGCCACAACGTTGGCAAGGCCTTGATCCCAATCGCCAACCATTCGTGATTGGCGAAACAGGCTTTGGCACTGGGCTTAACTTTTTAACCACGTGGCAAGCCTGGGAACAATCCAAGCCGAGTGGCTGGCTACACTTCGTTTCTACCGAATTACATCCTATTCGCTTAGAACAACTTACTCAGCTACACCAGCAATGGCCGGAGCTTGCGGAATACGCCGCGCAACTTCAGCAACAATGGCCATTACCGCAACGCGGGTTTCATCGGCTCAACTTTCCTGACAGCCGTATCAGCCTGACCTTGCTTTACGGGGACGCGGCCGACACCCTTCCCCAACTTTCTGCCGAGGTAGACGCTTGGTACCTAGACGGCTTTGCCCCAGTAAGAAATGAAGGGCTTTGGAATAGCGACCTCTACCAAACCATTGGCAAGCTCACTGCGGCAGGCGGCACCTTCGCCACTTATACCGCCGCAGGCCATGTACGGCGCGGACTGGCTGATGCTGGCTTTGAAGTGAGTAAGCGTGACGGCTTTGGCTATAAACGCGATATGAGCGTTGGGCAAAAAGCGGGAGAGAAAACCAATAGCCCAATCGTAGATAAAGCAACGATTGTTGGCGCCGGCATTGCCGGAGCAACCATCGCCCGAACACTGGCAGAACGTGGCCTTAGTATCACCGTATTAGAAGCAGGCCCAGAGCCTGCCAGTGAAGCATCCGGCGTGTTCGCAGGTTTAGTGAGACCATGGCCTGAGCTCACCCGTAGCCCGCGCGAGCGTTACTTTGAAAGCGCCTTCCTGTTTGCACAGCGCAATTTGAGAACTAAGCGAAGCTGGTTTGAACAAACAGGCATCACCCAAGCTTTTGATAATGAAGAACGAGCAGGCCGAATCGCCGAACGTGGTTTTAGCGAGTCTTTGCTTGAAGCAGAAAACAACCAGCTTCACTACCCCGGCGGATTAACCGTCGCACCTAAAGCGTGGTGCCAAGCGTTACTGCAGCACCCAAACATTCACGTTCAATACAACACGGCCGTCGAGAATATTCCTGAAACAGATCAGCCCGTGATTCTTGCCGGCGGTTGGAAGTTAGCCGCGCTATCGCAACCAGAGCACTGCAAACTCCAATTTATCCGCGGCCAGCTCAGTACGGTTGCAGCCAAGCCTCCCGAAAAAGCACGTTGTCATAACGGCCACTGGTTAAGCCACCCTGGCAGTAAAGACAGCGTGATCGGCAGCAGCTTTGTACCGAACAGCAACGACAGCTCATTAAGCGAACAAGAACATACAGAGACAGTCAAGAAGCTCCAGCGAGACAAGGTACTGCCAGAAGGCGAACACCCGGCCACGGCGCTCTACGCCAACGTGCGCCTCGCCTCGAACGACCGTATGCCAATTATTGGCCGGCTAAGCAGCCCGAATGATTCACCCGTTTATGTGTCTACCGCTCACGGCTCTCGCGGCTTGACCGGCGCACTGCTCGCCGCCGAGATAATAAAAAGCCGGCTCTTAAATGAGCCGGCTCCTATTGAAGCAAATTTACTCGAAGCAGTTAGTCCACAACGGTTTGCAAATCGCTCTACTTCTTAGCGTTAAGCACCCGTTATTCAGCAACCGAATAACTTTCCAGCGCCCCAATATCAAGGTTATCCAGGTCACGCTTAACCCCGTGCACATCATAAGACAACACCTCATTAAGCACTGAGGCAATGTTATTACCTACACGTCCCTTATTAGCTAAGTCAGCTATGACGTTATAGCTAGCATCAACCAACACAGAGCTGCCAGCAGGCCTAATGGCACCGTTGATGTAATCCGCCAAGACATTGCCATCCGTGACCACCAAGTCGGTAGCATTCGGCGCATAAAAACCAGCGCCAATTATATCTAGAACCTTTTGATCATAACGAATTCGACCACCATCGAGCGTTGCAGTGGCGTTATTTCCACCACCCGCCTGAGTAGGATCATCATTGTCTCGAAACGCCATGGATACGGTGACTGCATTACCGTTTAGCGCACCATCAACAACGCCGAGATTGTTCCACATCTGATTATCAAAGCCATCGCCATCATGGAAATCATGCTCAGTAGTAACACCAATATTCGGGCCGGTGTGGTATCCCCAAACGGTAGCGTAAAGGGAGCTCATGTATGAGGTATTACTAAGAATGTCAGCATTCTCACCATTGTGAACGTTTACACCTGACACACCATTTAAGATGGTCAAGTTACCGGATAACAGCATGCGCCCATTAATACTCGCACTTTCACTAAGGCTTTGGTGCTCTGGCGAAATGCCTTTACCCTCATCTAGGGCGGGATGAATGAAATCCTTACTAAACACAAACGAGAAGAACTCGTTAAAGCAGTAATCAACTTGGTTATTAGCAATCACCAGTTTGTAATCGTCAGCGTCAATATCATCACGCGTGTCGTTAACCACGATGCACATGGTTCCAGCTGTAGTTCTCCCCGTAGCACGCTCGACTTTATTGTGAGTAATGTCGTAATACTCAACGCCATTACCGCCAATTGCCGCCCCAGCAATGTCATGCACAAAATTGTCTGTTGCGGTCATATGTTGTGACCAACGGAAATTAATGCCCGCGCCAGTAATTAGGCGAGGTTTCTGTGGACCGTTGAACCAATTGTAAGACGTCTTTGGAATCACCTTGGCTTCAGCATGGTAGTAGTGCTCAATAGAATGCACTGTGCTTTCGGGTGGTACACGGTAGAAATAGTCAAAACCATTTTCTTGCTTAATAAAGCTATTGCTGTACTGAACATTGTTCGCCCTTACCTGTGCGTCTTCACCTGCATTAGGCACCTTCAAAAGATGCATATCATGGAGTTGATCGTCATTCAGCAAGCTAGGATCAAGATCAAAAATAGTTACCCGGCCAGCTCGGTCGTCGTTGGCCAAAATATCATCTAAACCAAACCCAGATGTATTGTGACCTTGAGCCTCTAGCAACGGCTTAACCACAGCCACTTCAGGTGTCGCTTCAAAGAAATAGTCATGGTCACTGGCATGTTTAAAGAAGCTATTGATATAGCTGATGCCATCGCTAGTGGTATAAGTCGTTTTAGTGGTATCAATTCGGTAAACGAAATGCATCGGTTTCAGCGTTGTTGCCAGCACATCATTTGAAACGCCATCAATTTCAAGCCCTCGCACCACCACGTGCTGGCTGTCATCAACGAGTACAGCATTCAAACCGTGCGCTTTGATAATCGAATTCTCATCCCATCCTTTAATAGTGATCGGCATAGACTCCGTGCCAATAAGATCTCCCAGCTTGATCGTGTTATCAGCCACCCACATGTAGTCATTGCCAATATCTTCTGCGTCCCAAGTGTCAAAGAAGTCTTCGTCATACTCTTCTAACTTGTACTCGCCGACAATATAAACCGTATCGCCTGCAACCAAATTATGACCGCTGTCTTTATCTGGGTGTCCATCCAACAAGTGCAGCTCATCAAACGATGACAAAGCCTGCGCCAGGCTTTCACCGTCATTGGTACCAGCGGCATAAGCTGCGCCATTAGTTTGGTCGATAAAGAAAGTGCGGCCTTTCGCTAAGAATGGCCACGCAATATCAAAATCTTGTAGCGCGCCGTCTGTCACCACCAAACGAATCGCTGCTAGCTCATCACCCGCATTTAACACCGCCGCACCCGCTTCAGTTAGTAAAACAGAGTCTTGGCCATTGCTAATCTCATATAGCGCGTTGCCACCGATATCTTTAGGGCTACCACCATTGGTCCAAAGCACAGTCAGTACATCTTCATCAGGATCTGACAGACTAATTGTTGCAACTACATCCCCAGCGCTAGCACTAGCTGTACCGCCTGAGTAAGTAAAATTCTTCTCACGTACATCTATTACTGGAGGCTGATTAGTGCCAGACACTATGACTGAAATGGTACCTACAGGAGATTCGTCCGAGCCCACTTTTGCCGTATAAGTAAACTCGTCAGTCACACTTCCCCATACATTGCTGCCGTTATGCTGATAAAAGCTGCGGCCACTTTCTCGCACATAAAGCACTCCATGAGCACCTTGGACTTCTTTAAATCCATGCAACCCGGTGTAAAGGAAATGAGTGGAATCCGGCAATGCGCTCCAAGTAATACCATTTACTTTCGCCACGGAACGCTCACCTTCGTTTAGCGCCGCATCGTTAGTCAACAAGAAATACGGATTCGTCGTATTACTACTACCCTCTCGAATGCCAATCTCATCATCATTTGCGGCAACAAGCAGATCAGTTTCGAAACTCACATCAATATGCGGACGGTACTCGGGGTTATCTGAGTTGGTCTCAGAGAACACGCGATTTCTTTTCGAGCCGTCATCCGGGACCAAGACAAAGGCGACCTCGTCGCCGCTAAGATCAATATCGTTTAGCGATAATTCAAACAAAAATGGCGTGCCATCAATTGGGTCGCCTTTGTTAGTGTCAGCGATAGTCTGGGTACCTAATGCTGTACTGTTCATACCGGCTAGTAGTTGATCGGCCTTAGTAAAGGTACTTTCAACGTCATCATCTGACCAAGCTGTGAAACTGGTTTCATGCAACGTAATGTCGCCGCCCACAGGGTTATGGTTAGCACTAATCGCTTTCGAATAGAGCCAGACATTCGCATCTAGCAATTTGTCATTAGTAGCCTTTGCAACGCCGTCTAAGACGGCCTTCATAGCCACATAATAGTCGTCAGGCTCATTAGCGCCACTATCTTTGCGCAGCTCATAGTAGAACTGATTATTCTGGGCACTATGGTCACTGTGTGGTTCAAAGGAAAAACCATCGCTCATAGTCGAGCGCACTGTTTTGTAATAATAAGTAGCCTTGCCATCGGTCAGCGCTAGCAATGGCAAAGGGTTTCCTTCAGCAATAAGCCCTGCACCTGCGGCAGTCAAACTAATATTCTGACCACTAATGCCGTAGTAGCTTGAGCTGTCACCGACAAGGCTAACATTGGCATCGGAATAGCCAGTGCCTAACACCGCCGCAATATCATTTTCGTTCTTCTTAGTGTTATCCATACTCGCCAAGAATGGCGCTGAAAGCTCATCAGGCTCGCCTCTGCAAATGCCATTGCTGTAAGCGTCATTGACGGTATTTTCATCACCATCGTCACAGCTCTGGCCTTCTACATTCTAGCCAAAACTATGGAAGTTGTCTTATTGGTCAGTAATA
>JAPPPA010000215.1 GCA_028817755.1 Gammaproteobacteria bacterium
CGCGTACACGTCACGCACTTTGCCGCGGTGAATAAGTTCTAAGCCGGTGAGATTGGTTTCAAATAGAGCCTGAGTCATTCTGTATTAGCCGTAATAAGGCGAAGCTTTTCTGAGGTGCGGATGGTGCCAGCACAACTGCTTGGTAGCAAGCACATAAAAGGCTTCAAGCCGCTATACTGCGCTCATGATGAAGTCTTTGGTAGATAACGCCAGCCGCTGGCTGTGGGAAACACGCGCCGAGCTTTTGCCTGCTTGGCAAGCTGGTTTATTGCACTTCTGCCGATTGCTCTATGCGGGTATTCGCGACTTAATTGAAGGCGAATTGAATTTACGCGCCATGAGCTTGGTATATACCTCGCTATTATCGATAGTGCCGCTATTGGCGCTTACCTTCTCAGTACTCAAAGCGTTTAACGTTCATAACCAAGTTGAACCGTTTTTGCTGTCGTTGCTGGCGCCGCTTGGCGACAAAGCGCCTTCATTGGTGGAGCAATTAATTGGTTTCGTCGGCAACGTAAAAGTTGGCGTTTTGGGCGGCGTGGGTTTGGGCTTATTGATCTATACCGTAGTCGCGCTGCTACAGAAAACAGCGTTTGCCTTTGACTATATTTGGAAGGTCTCCCCGACCGCACGTATTGCCAAGCGCTTTAGTGGCTACTTTGGGGTTATTACCCTTGGGCCGGTCATTATCTTCACTGCGATTAGCTCGATTACTGACTTCACCAATTCAGGCGGGCTAGCAGAATGGGAAGCGATTGAGCCTTTAGCCACATTGCTTTGGATTATTGGCATTGTTTTGCCTTACCTATTGATGTGGGTGGCGTTTGCGGCAATTTACACTTACGTACCGAATACCAAAGTGAAATTGATTCCGGCGTTGTCTGGCGCCGCGGTTGCCGCCGTGTTGTGGGAATCATCCGGTTCTATTTTTGCGGCTTTTGTGACCACATCACGTAACTATGACGTGATTTATTCCGGTTTTGCTGCCGGTATTTTGTTCCTGATTTGGATTTATCTAGGTTGGATGATTTTGCTGCTTGGCGGTGCTTTTTCATTCTATGTGCAAAACCCACAATATCTCCGTTATCGCAGACCACCTGAGAAACTCAGCGGCTGGCAGAAAGAACGCGTTGGCCTCGCCTTAATGACACTGATTGCTCGCCGTCACCATCGCCGAGAGAAACCGTGGACAACGGATGCTTTAGCCAAACATATGGGATTGCCGCGCTTGCCAGTCGAGTCCCTACTCCGGCAGTTCAAGCACCGAGACATGGTCTCGGCAACGAATGACTACCCTGCTCGCTGGTTACTAAATAACGACCCTGCGCGGCTACCAGTGGTCGATATTCTGTGGGCGATCCGCCGCCACGGGGAAGACCATTTGCCACTCTCAGCTAATCACGACTTAGATATCGTGGATCAAACTCTAGAGTCACTCGAGGGTAAATTGCACTCGGTACTAGAAGAGCGCGTGTTAGAAGACTTGGTACAAGCCGAAACTACTGAACCCGAGAAGAAGCGCTCACTGTCGTGGGGTCGCAAACCTTAGCGAGATCAACCGCGTCATAACTAAAGGTTTTGGCGCAGAATTCACAAGTAACCTCAACCTTGCCGGTGTCGGCCACTAACTGATCAAGCTCAGCGCGGTCAACTTGGCGCAGCATCGCTTCCACGCGTTCGCCACAGTTATTGCAGCTGAAAGACGCGGGTTTCGGTTCGTAGATACGAACCGTTTCTTCGTGGAATAAGCGATTGATGATTTCGGCCGCAGGCAAAGATAAGGCTTCATCTTCAGTCAGCGTTTGCGCCAGTTGCGTTAATCGATCCCAACCGTCGGCATCATCGCTATTTTCATCTGGCAATTTTTGTAACAGCAAACCAAAGCAAGCGGTTTCATTCGCAAACAAGGTGAGCTGCGTATCCAGCTGCTCTGACTGCACAAAATAAGCCTGAATCATGGCCGCAACCGAGGGGTAATTAGTGTCAATGACACCCTGCCAAGGCCGTGCTTGTTTATTGGCCTGAATATTAATCAAGGTACGACCTTGGCCTGTTAGTTGCGCAAAGCTGGCATCCGCAGGCAATGGATCATCAAAACGGGCCATGCCCCGCAAACCATATTGATTGGTACTTTGCGCTAACAACAAACGCAGCGCACCTTGGCCCTGCACTTGCAGCGTCAAACTACCGTCGTACTTAATTGTGGAAGACATTAGGGCGCTGGCGCACAGCGCCTGCCCTAATAAGCTTTGAACATCTGCAGGATATTGAGCGTGCTCGCTGGTTTGTTTCAGTACGCCTTGCAGCTGTACCAGTGCGCCACGAATGGCGAGTTCTTCAAATGTGAAGCGATGAATCGCATCTACCAGAGCCATCAATATCCTACTATTTCTGAATTATTTAACTGCTAACAGTTCTACGTCGAATACGAGTGTTGATCCGCCAGGGATAACGTTGCCTGCACCACGTGCGCCATAACCCAAGTGCGGCGGAATGATAAGACGGCGACGCTCGCCCACTTGCATACCTTCTACACCTTGGTCCCAACCACGAATTACACGGCCAGCACCCAATGGGAAGCTAAATGGACGGCCACGATCAACCGAGCTGTCGAACTTCTTGCCTTCGTTATTCTCTGCGTTTGGATCAAACAACCAACCGGTGTAATGCACCGTGACGGTTTGACCCGAGGTCGCAGGCTCTCCTGCGCCAGCTTCTAACTTTTGGCTAACCAGCTCTGCTGGTTTCGCTTCGAGTGACTTGGGTTCTCCAGTCGGCGCTTCGGCTTTGTCGCCGCTACCGCAGGCAATCAAAAACACGCTAGCTGCCGCCAAGCCAATGAGTCGTAAACGCATATTCTTTTCCTTTAATACTCGCGTTATAAAGCGCGATGCTTAATCATGCCGCGCATTACCAAATGGGTGAAGGCCACAATACCAATCACCTCAAGCCCCGTCGAACCATTATGTTCAACTACCGGCGCGCGCGGCAAACGGTGGCGTTCAAATAGGCGCGCACAATACCGCACATCCATGTCAGCGTGAACGGATATCACCGGTTTTTGTGCCACTTCATATACATTCACACGGTCTGGCGAGCGCCCTTGGGCCAGTACTTGGCGCCCCACATCGGCTAACGACAGCAAACCGTATTCATCATGCTCATCACGCTTTTGCACAATGGCGCATTTGTTTTCTGGGTTTTGCAGGCAGGTTAAGGCCTCTCGAATGGTTTGCATTTCATCTAACACGTCGAAACGTGTATTCATGCACTCACGCACCGTGACTATTGGCTTGTCGCTCATAGCTCACTCTCCACTTCATGGGTTAATTCTTCGATTTGGTGAGCAACGCCAACGGCGTCATCCACATCTAAACTAAAGGCAATACCGGTACCGGCTTTGTCATCAAACTCGCCGGCTTTAGAGATCGCCTCTAACACAGGGGTAGCGAAATGCTCCTCTACCAACATCAGCACCATGTCACGTTGGTGCGCTAAGCCCATGCCGAAAAAGGTACGCTCTCGTCGCAGTCCCTCGCCATGTGCTTGGCCGATCACCGTGGCGCCTTTAGCGCCCGCTTCACGCGCTGCCTTAATAATTTTCTTGGTGGCGGATTCATCCACCAAGGCCACAACTAACTTAAAGTGCATTGGCTACTCCTCGTTACGTTTCTGGGGGTTATCTGATTGCTCTTGCTTACCAGCAAGACGTTGCATCCACGCGCCAAACTGGGCGTAGGCCATTACAGTCATCATCGGAAATAAACTGGCAAAGGCGATTAAGCCAAAACCATCAACTAAAGCATTTCGCCCGGGCACGCTATTGGCCAACTCCAAACCCAACGCCGCCACCACGGGCACGGTTACCGTTGAGGTAGTCACACCACCTGAGTCATAAGCCAAGGCAACAATAGGTTTGGGAGCGAGAAAGGTTTGCAGTACAACGAGGCAATAGCCGCCGCTAATAAACCACCACAGCGGCAAGCCATTCACAATGCGCCAGGTGCCCAAGGCAATACCGGCCCCTACACCCAGCGCCACGGCCACGCGTAATCGATTCGCTGACAAGCTGCCTGCGGAAAGCTCTTGGGCCTTACCCGCCACCACACTCAAAGCTGGCTCAGCCAAAGTGGTGGCAAAGCCGGTAGTCGCCGCAAAGGCGTACACCCAATAATAGTGCTCAACCTCCATGGCTACCAGCTGCGCTGCCATGGTTTCACCGATGCCAAACAGCGACAGTTCCAACCCAGCCAAAAACAGCATCATTCCGAGCAGCACGTAAATGGTGCCAGCCATCATGCGCACAGGATCGCGTAGCGGTTGGCGTAGCACCGCCAAATGGAAAAACAGAATCAACAACACAATCGGCGTTAAGTCGCGTGCGGCATCCAGTAACAGACTTAAGCTATCTGTCATACCGCCACCCAAATTAAGCCGAACGTCAGCACCCCAATAATGGGAAATAAGGCCGCCAAGGCAATCAGGCCAAAGCCGTCCGTGACGGGGTGGCGACCTTCAATACTAGACGCCAAACCCACGCCTAAAGCCGTAACCAAAGGCACCGTAATCGTAGAGGTGGTGACGCCGCCCGAGTCGTAAGCAATGCCGACAATTTCTGCCGGTGCCAGCGGCGTGAGAATCACAACCAGCATGTAGCCGGTAGCGATAATCCAAACCAAATTCCAACCAAAGACGATACGAAATACGCCAATCACTAATGCCAATGCCGCTGACATAGCCACGGTGTAACGCAAAGTATTGGCATATAACTCCGCGTGCTCTGGCGGACAAAAACCACCTTGTACTGCGATATCAGCAGCCTTACCTGCCACCGCAATCAAGGCAGGCTCGGCAACCGTAGTGGCAAACCCCAAGGCATAACCAAAAATCAGCAACCAAGCGAGGCTACCGCGCCGCGCAAAGGCAATCGCCAAGCGCTCCCCCACAGGGAAGAAGGCAAGCTCCAAACCGCGCATCAACAGCGTTAACCCCACCAACACAAGGCCGGCACCCATGGCCACTTGCCCCAAGTTGGGCAGCGGTTTTTGAATAACTAATATCTGGAATACTGCGACAACAACCACGAGCGGTAGCAAATCCCACAAGCTACTACCCAAGCTTCTTAATAAAGCTTGTGCCGCAGTTCGGATTTGATACAACGCAGCTTGCATATGAATTTAGTCTTTGCAGCTTGGTTCTTATGTACGTTCAGCTTATCCTAGCCGGATTAAGCCCCCAATGTACTAAAGCCAGCCAAAATGACCGCTATCCCTCTCCCTCAAGATATTGAAGCTGTTGTAACCCTTGCCCTGAAAGAAGATGTTGGCGACGGCGACTTAACCGCACAATTGTTACCAGAAGATAGCACCGCCCAAGGCCAAGTTATTACTCGCGATGCCGCCGTATTTTGTGGCAAAGCTTGGTTTAACGAAGTATTTAGTCAGCTCAGCGACGCCATTAAAATTACTTGGGAAGTAGAAGACGGTGACGACCTAGTGCCAAACCAAGTGCTATGCCGCTTTGAAGGCCCTGCCCGCGCGCTAGTAACAGGCGAACGTACCGCGCTGAACTTTTTACAAACGCTTTCAGGTACAGCCACCACAGCAAACCGTTTTGCCAAGCGCATTAAGGGCACCCGCGCGACCGTACGCGACACCCGCAAAACATTGCCCGGCTTGCGTACCGCGCAAAAATACGCGGTCGCTTGCGGCGGCTGCGCCAACCATCGCATGGGCTTGTACGACGCCATTCTGATTAAAGAAAACCACATTATGGCGGCAGGCAGCATCACCGCCGCGGTACAACAAGCGCAATTGGTAGCTGGCGAGAAAACTCAGCGCACAGGCCTGCCTGTTCCAATTGAAGTGGAAGTTGAAAACATTGAGGAAATGGAAGAAGCGATTCTTGCCGGTGCTGAATTGGTGCTTGTCGATAACTTCTCGATCCCTTTGCTTAACAAAGCCGCAGCAGCCAACAAGAAACATCGTAGCTTGAACCGCAGCCAAGCCATGGTCGAAGCCAGCGGTGGCATTACCTGGGAAAACGCCCGCTCAATTGCCGATAACGGCGGTGACTACATTGCGGTCGGCACCCTGACCAAAGACTTGCAGTCTGTTGATCTTTCTATGCGTTTCAATGTGGATGGCGCTGACAGCCAAGAACCTAGCGCCCGTGTTGCCGACGGTACCGCCACCAGCGGTAACAGCATGGAATCGGTAGCGGAGCTTATTCGCTCTAAGAACGTGAAGCGTTAAACGTTATAACGTCTTCTAGTCGCGCCTGCTCTAAAAGCAAGGCGACTAAACGGTCAAACCCCACCGCCACGCCTGCACACTCAGGCAAACCAGCTTCTAACGCCGCTAAAAACCGTTCATCTTCACGCACTTGCGGCTTTGCCGCCGCTAAACGCTGCTGATTATCTGCTTGAAAGCGCTGGCGTTGTTCTTGCGCATTGACTAACTCAACAAAGCCATTCGCCAACTCAACACCCTGCCAGAACAACTCAAAACGCTCAGCCACGGAATCATCATCTGGACTCAAACGAGCTAATGAAGCCTGTTCTGCCGGATAGTGATACACAAAGCACAGGCCCTGCTCGCCCAAGTCGGGCTGTACCACAAACGAAAACGCCAAATCTTGTAGCTCGCTTAACGACAACCCTGCAGGCACATCAATTTGCATAGCTCCCAGCGACTGGTTTAGTGCAGTCTCGTCGTTAGGGTTTATACCTTTGTGCGTCCAAGCTTCAGCCCAGGTTATAAAACGCAGCGGCAGTTCAGCGCCATATAGCTGACTCACTAATGCAGCGACTTCATCCATCAACTGCTGCATAGAAAACCCGAGGCGATACCACTCCAAAATAGTGAATTCGGGGTTATGCCAACACCCAGCTTCACCGGCTCTAAACGCAGAACACAGCTGATAAATATCGCCACTGCCCGCAGCTAGCAAGCGCTTCATACAAAACTCTGGCGAGGTATTTAGGTAACCCCGCTCAGTGTCGTAGGCACCGGCCGACAGATTGACCTCAATGGAATCGATATGCACATCAGGATTGCCCGCCGTGGCAACAATGGGTGTTTGCACTTCACAAACATCACGCGCAGAAAAAAACGCGCGCGTTGCCGAAAGCAACTGCGCGCGTTTTCTAAGATTTTCCGCCGAGATACTCGGCTGCCAATTACGCCCTACCAAGGTACTCTTTAGTCTCTGTGTTGACCTTAATCTCGTTGCCGATTTCGATAAACAGCGGCACGTTAATCACCGCGCCAGACTCTAAGGTCGCTGGCTTGCTGCCACCTTGTGCCGTATCACCTTTCATACCCGGATCGGTTTCAGTTACTTTCAACACAGTTTGGGTCGGTGCATCTACTGACAAGATAGCGCCGTTAAAGAAGGTTACGGTGCACTCGTCTTGCTCTTTAATCCACATCACGGCATCGGCCATTGCGGTTGAGTCAGCACCATGTTGTTCGAAAGTGCTGTTATCCATGAAATACCAAGTATCGCCGTCATTGTATAGGTACTGCAGATCGGTTACATGCACGTCAGCGGCTTCTACGCTTTCACCAGACTTAAAGGTGCGCTCTACAACACGACCTGTTTTTAGGTTACGAAGCTTTACGCGGTTAAAGGCTTGGCCTTTGCCTGGTTTTACAATTTCGTTACCCACAATGCTTTGTGGGTCGCCGTCTACCAAAAGTTTCAAGCCATTTTTAAATTGGTTAGTGCTGTAAGTAGCCATAGGTATCAGTGGTTAAATGCAATAGGATATAAACAGTTCAGGCCTGAGTCTTAAGCGAGCATCTTAAGCGCGGACCGGTAAGCGGCAATAATAGCATGCAGACAGGCGATCTAAACCATGCACAGCAACGATACAGCCCTAGCTGAAGTCCAACCACAGCATTGGCAAACGGCACTACAGAATGCCGTGAAAGACCCTGCCGAGCTATTAGCACTGCTGCAATTGCCAGAAGAATTACTGCCGGCAGCAAAATTGGCAGCCAAACAATTCCCACTGCGGGTACCGCGAGGCTTTGTCGCTAGAATGCAAAGCGGCGACCCACATGACCCACTGCTTGCTCAAGTGCTGCCATTAGGTGCCGAACTCATCGCTACCCCCGGTTTTTCGACTGACCCTGTTGGCGACACCTTAGCCAAAGCCGACGCTGGCATTATTCATAAATACAACCAACGTGCGCTTTTAATCAGTACTGGCGCATGCGCCGTTCATTGCCGTTACTGCTTTCGACGCCATTTCCCTTATGCAGATGAAATGGCCGCTAAAAGCAGCTGGCAGCATAGTTTGCAGTGGTTAAAACAGAACCCGGACATCAACGAGGTTATTTTGAGCGGCGGTGACCCGCTTTCACTCACTGATGCAAAACTCGCCCCACTGATGGACGGGTTAGCGGCGTTGCCACAAATACACACTCTACGGCTGCATAGCCGCCAACCGGTTGTATTGCCAGAACGTGTTACAGAAGCGCTAATTCACACCTTAAAACGCTCAAAAAAGCAGATTGTGCTCGTTATTCATAGCAATCACGCTAATGAGCTAGACCAACAGGTTGCTGACGCTTTGAACCTTTTTCACCAAGCCGGCATCCATTTATTAAACCAAGCCGTATTACTAAAAGGCGTAAATGACCATGCTGAAGCCTTAATAAGCCTGAGCCGACGACTTTTTTCTATGCAAGTAATGCCTTATTACCTACACTTGCTAGACACAGTACAAGGTGCAGCGCACTTCGAGGTGAAGCTTAAAAAAGCTAAGCAAATTCATAAAGTTATGTGCGCCAACTTGCCGGGGTATTTGGTGCCACGTCTAGTAAAAGAGACCGCTGGGGAACCAAATAAGACGCTTGTCACCTAAAAACGACCTTTCATCTAATCGGTCGTTTAAAAATTTAAAGTGCTAGTTATAGTTTAGCTATCACGGGGAAAAATAGGCCACACAAAAAAAGGCCACGGGGTTATGCATCAGATAACAGATATAAAGCTGATCGTCATAGACGAAAAGCCGGACTCAGCAGAAGCCATTGCTCGCATTTTGCGAGACGCCGGCCTGTTGATGCCCGTTAACTGGGTTAATAGCGCATTACGGCTCCAAAAGCTCATTGAGACCGAAACAGGTCTAATCGCTATTGCAAATGCCAACTTACCTTGGTTACCACTCGACCAAATTTGCCAACTCTGTAACGACAATCGCATTCTTACGATTGCATTGGGCGAAATTCCAGATCCGACACTTGAACTACGCGTATTACGCCAAGGCGCAACGGCGCTCGTAAACCCTTCTCACGCGGGTTTGCTAGAGCAGCGCGTACATCAAGCTATGGCGCAAACACGTTTGCATCGCCAAATGGTGCAGCAAGACAAACAACTCTGCGACCTCAGCAACCGCTGCGACGCCTTGCTCGATACATCCAAAGAACCTGTCGCCTATACCAGCGAAGGTGTTATTACCTCGGTCAATAACGCTTTTGCAGATATCGTCGGCGCCGAAGAGCCTATGCAGCTAGTGGGTCGCCTCGTCAGCGACTTTATCGGCCCAGAATCGCTTTACCACTTCAGTCGCCATTTACGCACGCTTATGCGTGGCGACAGTGAACACGTGCAAATGGAAAACGCAGCAGTTAGTACCCTGCACGGCACTGTTACCAATGCCCATCTGTTTATGGACAACATTCAGGTAGACGGCGAGCACAGCACACAAATTGTGCTGCGTGACTGCCAAGCAAACAGCGGCACTATGGGCGGCAGCATCAGCCAACGCCCAGAGGCCAGCCAGCTGCTTAACTTGATGGATATGCCATTAGGCAAGCAACTTAAAGACCAAATGCAAACACGTACCAAGCCAGCACCGTCGCTGTCTTTGGTACATAACCAGAAAGCGGCAGAAGCGAAACGCAAAGCTGACCTTAAGCCAGCACTAGAAGCCTCAGGCATCGGCAGCATGATGGCTCGCCTAAGCGCATGGGATAGCGAAGGCCACCGTGATGACGATGAACATCATCACAGTGCTAATGACCACATCAATCTCGAACCGCTTAAAGAGATGATGCAAGCAGGCAAAGTAAACCTTTGCACACAGCCACTACTCGGCTTAACGGTATTAGCAGGCCTACTAAGCGACTTACCAGACAGCATCCGCAGCGGCATTCATACCGTGGTGCTAAATGCAGCTGAAACACCGGTTATCACTCAAGACCAAGTTCAGAACAAAGACTGGGCACAACTTGTTTCGCTATGTCAGAAAAACAATATCGAAATGATTGCGCCTCGCCCAGATAACGAAGACCAGCTTCAGACTTGGTGGCGTTTAGGTGTCGGCTGGTGCTTGTCGGGTGACAACGCCGCATTCAGCACACTGCAGAACACCGGCACATCACATAAATAAAAAAGGCCCCGCAATGCGGGGCTTTTTCTTAGTTAGCATTTGATTAACGGCGAACCGAGCCGTAATTTTCCAACGCCGCAATGCGTTCTTCCAACGGCGGGTGCGACATAAACCAACGGCCTACGCCGCCGCGGCCAAAGATACCAAAGGCATGCAGCTCCTCTGGCAGCTGCACCGGGTTATTCGCCTGTTGCTGCATCTGCAAACGACGTAATGCATTCGCCATTTTCTGTGGGCTAGATAAAGCCGCGCCGCCAGCATCGGCACGGAACTCACGGTAACGCGAGAACGCCATCACAATCATATGCGCCAAGAAGCCGAGCAAGACCTCAGCCAAAATGGTCATCGCAAAATAGCCGACACCATGACCGCCACCCTGCCCGTCTCGGCGGAACAACATATTGTCCAAAGCACGGCCAATCACGCGCGAGAAGATAATCACAAATGTGTTCAACACGCCTTGAATTAAGCTCAGGGTAATCATGTCACCATTGGCAATATGGCTCACCTCGTGGGCTAACACCGCTTCCACTTCATCGTGGTTCATGTTGTTTAGCAGGCCAGCACTCACTGCCACCAAGGCGTTATTACGGCTAGCACCGGTCGCAAACGCATTCATCTCGCGACCGTTATAAATCGCCACATCCGGCATACCAATGCCCGCCTGTTTGGCTTGCAGCTCAACCGTTTGCAGCAACCATTGCTCTACTTGGTTACTCGGCTTTTCAATTACCTTGGCACGCGTACTCATTAGCGCCATCTTTTTAGACAGCAGCAAACTGATAATTGAGCCGCCCATACCAAAGGCCAAAGCAATTGGCAGAATACGAACAATGTCAGCATTAACGCCGTTGGCGTACATGATTTGATCCAAACCCAGCACCTGCCACACCACAGTAATTACCGCCAAGATGGCAAAGTTGGTTAAACCAAACAGAATCATTCGAGTAAACACAGGGTAGCTCCTAAAAGGTTGTTAGCTGGAGTATAGATGCGGGCTGTGCGGAGAAGTTTCAAGCATAAAAAAGGGCCGACGCGTTTGCGCCGGCCCTTAATAGCCTAATGGCTAAGTTTGCCTGCCGTTAGCGGCGGCTAACTACACCGTTGTTAAGATCGGTAATCGACTCTTTTTCGGCAGCGGCAAGTTCATCGTCGCAGAACGGCGGGTCTACCCACTTGCCTTGCGAGTACAGCTCTTGCTGCTCGTCAGCACGGTCCCAAGCGTCTTCACTACGCTGGCTACCGAGCAATAGGGTGCGATCATCCGGGCAACTGCCATCCTTAAAGAACTTGGTAACCTGTACAAAGCTTGGGCCGGAACGACCAGCGCCAATATGATCGCCACGCCATGCTTGGCGCATCGCATTAAACAGGCCAAGCGTACCTTCACCGCCATGTAGCGGCGCGCGTGACTCACCGTACTCACTCAACTGATGAGTTTTAAAGCTGGCGTCTAGCGGAATGCCGTTTTCACGAAACTCTTTAACGGTATCCGCCAATGCGTTGTAAGCCACCGCGTAAGCCGGGTTAAGGCCAGACGGCGTATTCACCGGGTCCATTGGGTTATATGGCACGGTCCACATAGGCGGCGCTGGCAAACCGGCATAAGCTAAGGTGAAGTCCAAGTCAGCTAAGGCGTTTTTCGCAAAGCGATACCAAAGCACCGCGCCCGGATCTTCTAGGGTGTTAGTTTTCTTCCAACCCGCAATCACGTCACAAGCTTCAGACACATCCACAAACTCAGGCGGGGTTGGCATCTCTGGCTCGCTTAGCACGTCTGGTGTTGCAGGCATTCGGCCGCCTGACATAGTGCAATACTGCGCCAAGTCATCCGCCCATAACTCGCCCAGCATATTACGGTTGCTAAACAGCAAATCTTGTAAATCTTGGCGGTCAAATAGTGGCTCTTGAGCGCCGTCTCTGCCCTCTAAGCGATCCAAAATCATGCGGTGACCAATGCGGGTACGCATGGCGCGTTGAGTGCCTTCTGGGCCAAATACACGCGAGTAACCTTCTAGCTTTTCGTAAGCATGAGTTAGCCAATGGCTCTCGTTGGAGTTCTCAACATAGTCTTTGCGGTAGATAACCGGCTGATCTGCAGCGGGCATGGTTTGTGGTGCTGCTGCATCGTCACTGCTTGGCACCTCACACTGCAAAGTAGCGCCATTGAGTACGGCAACAGCAAAGGTGTTCCATAGCGCGTGACCAATAGGCGTATTGCAACGCGCAGCAAAGTCATTGGAGATGTTCGGAATCGTACCCACATCGGTCCACATCGCCGTACCTTGGTCGTCTGCTACCGTGGTGGTAGCCCAAGGATTGCCTGAATAAGTACTGTGAATACGATACAAATCTTCAGCACTAGTTGCGCTGTTCGACTCAATAAATTGGTTGGCAATACGTGCGCTGCCAGTATTCATGTCTACCATCGCAAAGGCTGTAACGTGCGTCCATGGCAGTAAATCAATACCCAAAATAGAGGTCGTTATCGGGCCATAAATACTGTCGTAAAAGGTATGGCTGTGCTCACTAAAGCTACCGTCTTCTTCAATCGCTTTTACGGTGATTGTGGTGGCTTCCATTTCATGTGGCATGCCATCGACCAAATAGGTCGTCGGGCTACCAGGCACTAACGTTAATTGCGTTAACGCCAAACGACGAGCCGCCGATACGGTATGCGTCCAAGCTACATTCTGGTTGTGGCCAATCATGACCAATGGCTGACCAATAAAGCCCATGCCAGACACGTGCACAGTGCCCGGAATTTTCACATGCATTTGCCAGAAGCGGTCGTAACCATCCCAACCCCAGTGCGGATTACCCAGCAGCATGCCTGAGCCATTCGTAGTGGCTTCCGAACCTAAGCCAACACCATTAGAGCCGCCACCTTCAACATGATCTTTAAAGGCTTCAGCCAACGCTGCCATCGCCAATGGATCAACCACCGCTGCACTTGCTGGGAAGTTTTGCTCAAAGGCATCATTAAACTGACGCGCACCCGCGTTAATTTGGTCTGCCGCATCGGAATAACCCGGTACACGGCCATACAGCGGAATGCTATTTGGCAAGGTAGGCACTGCCGTTAAACTTGGTGGCGTAGCCGTTACCATGCCTTTCCAAACTAAATCACGACCGCCCTTACCAATCAGCTCATATAAGCGACGTGCCACATCAATGCGTTCAATCGAGCGGATCCACTCGCCACCACGGCAATCTTCATCAGGAATACCGTTAGCGCCATACTCGGCCAAATAGGTGTTGTAGCCATCTACAAAACCGTCCAACAGCATCAACACATCATTGCCAGGGCCATGTGGCGGCGGCAAATCCATAATGGCTTCAATATCGGCGGTTTCGTTTATATAGCTAAAGAATAGGTCGTCGCGGATTTTGCTCTTACCCAAACGCGGGCCGTTGTACATCGACGCTTTGCCGTCAAGACGCACCCACATGGTAGATAGCAAACAGAAGTTATCTTCCGCCTGCGCATAGCCAACGCCGTAACCGGCACCACGCCAGTCATTTGCTTGAATATTGGGGATGGAATATTCGGTGCGAATAATGGTGGCTTTATTTTCGCCACCAGATACACCGCCAGTGCGGTCAGTAATATTGCTATCACCGCCACTTGAGCATGCAGCCAAAAAGGCCGCGCCCGCTACTGCGTATAGAGCGCGCATTTGTCTTCTCCGGGTTTTTATATTGTTTTGGAGTGCGCTGCTTTCCCTGCAACCACCTCCAAGCCTCGTCGCCTAAAATAATTCGCTTAAATTAAAAGCGCATTAGGTAATGGGCTGAGTGGTTGGTTCTTTGGGTTTAGCGGTGGGGATTAGTTTTTCTGGCGACAACGTGATGATGCTTGCTAATGACTGTTTTGGTTTGGGCTTTGAGGGTTGGCTAGTGGTTGTTTCGGCCTCAGAGGGTTTTACCGGCTTTCGGTAAGATCTAACTGAAGGCCGAGCTACTTTTTTCTTTGGCAAAAAAAGTAGCCAAAAATGCCACCGCCTACTTCGCGGCCCTGCGGGTCCCTTGCGCTTCTCGGCCATTCCGGCGGGCAGTGAAACTCGCTGCGCTCAAACAACACTGCCCTCTCTTCCGGAATGCCCTGCGATGCGCAGCCGCTCAGAAGGGGCCTAATTAGAAACATCCCACGCTACGTAAATTGATAAACGGTCTATTCCCCCGCCCTTCTATGCGGCCGAGCAACGGAGCAATTGGCTGATTAGGCCCGAAGGGGCGAAGCAGGAGCCAAGCTTTGCTGTTGGGGCAGGACGCCCCATCAGCAAACCCAGGCAATTGTGAGTAGCGCAGGGAACCCGAAGGGCCGCAGAGCGGGATCGCCTTTCTTTTGGTTACTTTTCTTTGGCGAGACAAAGAAAAGTCACTCGGCCAACGCAATGCTGTCACCGAAAGCAAACAAAACCCTCTGAGGCCGAAACAACCACTAGCCAACTAACTTGGGTTTACTACGTAATTCGCTCGAAACTCTTCAACACTATCCACAAACTCTGTTTTATGAATCATTCTGTGGCAGTTTGAACAGAGAACTTTAAAGTCTGTTTTTGGATCTAATTTAGTTTTAGTTCCGCGCAACTCTTTTATAGGAGTGAGGTGATGAGCTTCGATAAACTCTCGACCAATTGCTCCATATTCTTTCTCGAAATCAAAGTTACAGGCTTGACATACAAAACCATGAAAAGCTTTAGCGTCCTGCGCAAGCTTCTGATTCCGCTCTACTCTCTTATGAGCTTTCAAGTTGAGACAGTCTTCAACATTTAGACCAATTTCATC